>CAMYJY010000271.1:4575-7438 GCA_947258835.1 uncultured Pirellulales bacterium | reverse complement strand
CCGACGCAGCCAACACTCTGTCTGAGGCCCTAGCGGCCTGCCACATCGATCTGCCGGCGGAGCAGGTGGAGTTACTGGATCGCTATCGCAGGCTGCTTTGGCAGTGGAATGAGCAGGTGAATCTGACGCGTCACACCTCGCTGGAAAAGTTTGTCACGCGGGACGTGGTCGACAGCTTGGCGCTGGCGGAGCTGCTAGGGCAGGGTGAAAAGGTGCTTGATATGGGTACGGGGGGCGGCGTTCCCGGGCTGGTGTTGGCCATTTGCCGGCCTGATCTGCGGCTCAGCGTTTGTGACTCGACGCAGAAAAAAGCCCGCATTGTCAGCGCCATGGTGGCAGAGCTGGGATTGTCCGTGCAGGTCTTCGACCAGCGGGTGGAGGCCATTTTGCCTGCACAGCAGTTTGATACCTTGGTGGCGCGTGGGGTGGCCCCTCTGGGCAAGATCCTGGGCTGGCTGGCGCCGCACTGGAAATCGTTTCGGCACGTCCTGCTGATCAAAGGTCAGCGGTGGGTGGAAGAGCGGGGGGCAGCCCGGCATCGGGGATTGCTGCGGGGGCTGGCGTTACGGAAAGCGGCCGCTTATGTCACGCCAGGCCATGACAGTGAAAGTGTCATTCTCAGCGTGCGAGCGGAGGCTGGCAAGGCGGCTGCGGACCAAGAAGCCAACCGCGATTGATTCCCGCAGGCCGCGCTGGGTATTTCATGGCTCATGGAACAATTTCGCCAATTTGGTCGTTCGTTTCGGTAATCCGGATGAGGGACGGAGATGAACCAGGCCGCTGGCAGGCCTGGGGCTGTTGTGGAAACGTAGCGTGACGTACACTTCAGTTCACATTGCCCGCCCCGTGGTTGGCCAGAGGGGCCGGTCGCGAGACGCGGTTACAATGTGCCACCCACATTTTTTGGTTAGTTACCATTTACCTATGATGGAGATCGAGACATGGCTGCGAAGTCCGAAGAACCTGCTGCATCCCCAGAAACTGCCGACCAACCTAGTGCACCCGCTGGCGAACAGCAGGCGCAGCGGGTCCAGGTGGACGACTCAAGCGCCTCCTGCGCTTATGCCAATTTTTGCCGCGTCACGGGCACACCTGAAGAGCTGATTGTTGACTTCGGTTTGAACTCGCAGCCCTTTGGAATTCCCACGGAGCCCGTGGAAATCACGCAGCGGATTGTGATGAACTACTACACATCCAAGCGGATGCTGCACGCGCTGCACCTCGCCGTGCAACGCCACGAAAAGGCCTTTGGCAACCTGGAAACCGACGTGCAAAAACGCGTGGTATCGGGCTAGTTGCGAGTTGCGGGTTGGATGAGGCGCGAGTTACGAGTCACGAGGCGCGAGTTGGGAGCATCAAATGGCATTTATCTTAAAAACGCTGATAACTCGCAACTCGCAACTCGCAACTCGCAACCCTAGCTAAGTTGGCGGCTGCGTTCCATCGCGTCTTCGGCGAGGCGGATGTAGTCCATGTTATTGGTGCCCGCGAAGGCCCGCTGGTAGGTGACGCTCAGCGCGGTGAAGCTGAAAGGGTCGTCAGGCTCCAGCTCGCAAACGCGGGCGGCATGTTGTACGGCCTCCTCGTGCTGGTCGAGCCGCTGGAGGATGACGGCCAGGGCCGAGTGCGCCAGGGCGTAGGAGTCGTCCATTTCTAAGGCCGCGTTTAATTTTTCGACCGCCTCCGGGAGTTTCCCGGCTTCCTTCAGCCGGTCGGCAGCGTCGTAGAGTTCTACTATTTTGGATTCGATTTCAGATTCAGGCATAGGAGGGGGGGCTGTTGGGCGCTGGGCGCTGGGCGCTAGTTGCTGAAGTAACGTCACGTCGGTAGTCCAGTAACTGCAATCGTACACCAGTTGCTAGTTACCGGGGGCTAGCCATTTTTGGTGATAAATGCCGCTACCAGTATACCTGCGCCCACCACCTTACAACCAGCGCCCCATAAAAAGCAGCGAGCCCCCAACCAGCGCCCATCGCTTTTCCGAGCACGGCCAGCACCCCCCCAACTAGCGCCTAGCGCCCAGCGCCTCACAGAATGTCAAAATAGGCAATCCTGGGAAAACAGAATGATTCCCGGCGTCTCCCTTAATCCGCTACAAGCGGACTAACCGATAATACCGGCAGCGGCCCTGTACCGATTCGTTTTTCAACACGGCAGCAACTGCAAGCGAGCTTGTGGTTTGCTGGCCGGACTGCGTGTTCACCAGGCGTGTTCGCAGCACAGAGATTTTAGCCCCACACGGTATAAGGCGGTTGCCCCGTCTGTGCGCCGCTCGACAAGAGGATCTAACCATGATTCACGCTTCGGCAATTATTAGCCCTCAGGCCAAAATTGGTGCAAATGTCGAAATCGGTCCTTTTTGCATCGTGGAAGCGGGAACGCAAATTGCCGCGGGTTGCCGCTTGATTGCCAATGTCTGCGTGCGGACGGGGACGACCTTGGGACCCGAATCGGTAGTCTACGAGGGGGTTGTGTTGGGTGGTATGCCACAGCATGCGAATACCTCATGCACCCCAGGTACGGTTGTCATTGGCGCACGCAATGTGTTGCGTGAGCATGTTACGGTGCATCGGGCGCTGCACGAGCACGGCCAAACGATCATCGGCGATGATTGCATGCTGATGGTTGGTGCCCATATAGCGCACGACTGCCAGGTGGGTAACCAAGTGATCATGACCAACGGGGCCATGTTGGGCGGTCATGTGCAGGTTGGTGACCGGGCCTGTTTGGGCGGCAACTCGGCGGTCCATCAGTTTTGCCGCGTGGGCCGGCTGTCCATGGTCGGGGGTTGCACCAAGGTTGTGCAGGACATTCCCCCCTTTGTGCTCACCGACGGTGCCACGGCCATGATCGTGGGGTTGAA
>CAMYJY010000271.1:0-4552 GCA_947258835.1 uncultured Pirellulales bacterium | reverse complement strand
CGGCAGGGACTTTCTTTTGCGGAAACCCTCAGGGCCTTGGAAGACAAATTTCCAGTGGGCATCGCCTCTGAGTTTGCGGAGTTTTTCCGTGGTGGGCAGCGGGGTTTTGTGCAAGAACGCCGGAGTCCACCGCGCGTGGCGCTGCGGGTGCACCCAGCGGTAGACGCCCTCGAAGAAGACGCCCCCGCCGAATTCCCACAGCGCAGAGCAGGTTAAGGGAGCCAAAGGATTCAGGCACTTGTGACTGCGTCACATTGGTAGGCTTCGCCAACCGATGCCACCCCAGCGCCGATTCCCTAATCCCTAATCCCTAGCCCCTAATTCCAAATCAAGCAAAGCTTGATTTGGAATTACTTCCCATTCTGCAGCGCTGCTTGGGCAGCTGCCAAGCGTGCGATGGGTACCCTAAACGGGCTGCAGGAAACATAATCCAGTCCGACCTGGTGACAAAAATCAATCGAGTCGGGATCGCCACCGTGCTCGCCACAGATGCCGCACTTGAGCTTGCTCTTGGTGGCACGGCCTTTCTTCACACCCATCTCCACCAACTGTCCCACGCCGGTGGTGTCGAGCGTTTGGAAGGGATCGCGGGGCAGGATTTCTTCGCTCAGGTAGTCTGGCAGGAAGGTATTGATATCGTCGCGGCTGTAGCCAAACGTCATCTGGGTGAGATCGTTGGTGCCGAAGCTAAAGAAGTCGGCCGTCTCGGCCACTTGGTCGGCGGTGAGGGCGGCGCGGGGGATTTCGATCATCGTGCCCACCAGGATGCCGAGCTTGCCTTTGAACTTCTTGGCCAGGCGAACTTCTTCCATGACTTCCCGCACCCGGGTGCCGAGTAGTTCCAGCTCTCTGGCGGTACCTACCAGCGGAATCATGATTTCGGCCTGGGCATCAATCTTCTTCTGCTTGCAGGCAATCACCGCTTCGGTAATCGCCGTGACTTGCATGTCCAGAATTTCGGGGTAGGTCACGGCCAGCCGGCAACCGCGATGACCCAGCATCGGATTCATCTCGTGCAGTGCTTGGACGCGATTCTTTACCACCGAGCGTTTGACACCCAAGCGGCTCGCCATTTCTGCCTGGCTCTTGTCATCATGGGGTAGGAATTCGTGCAAGGGCGGATCGAGCAGGCGGATGGTGACCGGCAGTCCCTTCATGGCCGTGAAGATGCCCACAAAATCCTTGCGCTGGACGGGGAGCAATTTTTTCAGGGCGGTTTTGCGATCTTCCTCATTCTCAGCCAGAATCATTTCCCGCATGGCCAGAATCCGCTCGCCTTCGAAGAACATATGTTCCGTGCGGCAGAGACCAATGCCCTGGGCGCCGAAATCACGGGCGCGCTTGGCATCGGCCGGGGTATCCGCATTGGTGCGGACTTGCAGCTTACGGTACTTGTCGGCCCATTTCATGACGGTGGTAAAATCACCGGAAAGTTTGGGGGTTTGGGTGGGAACTTCTCCAGCCATGACTTCTCCGGTGGAGCCATCGATGGAGATCACGTCTTTGTACGTGTAGGTCTTACCGCCGACGGTGAACTTGCGGCCCTTTTCGCTGATTTGAATTTCCCCTGCGCCGGCCACGCAGCAGCGGCCCCAACCACGGGCCACCACCGCGGCGTGACTGGTCATGCCGCCGGTGCTGGTCAGAATGCCGGCAGCGGAATGCATGCCATCGATGTCTTCGGGGTTGGTTTCCTTGCGCACCAGGAGTACCGTTTCACCATTCAGTGTGCGTTCGACCGCTTCGGCTGCCGTAAAGGCGGGCTTGCCACTGGCAGCACCCGGTGACGCGGGCAGGCCTTTGGTGAGCACGGTGGCGGCCTTTTTGCCGGCGGGGCTGAAGCTGGGGAGCAGCAATTGGGTCAGGTCTCCGGCGGGGATGCGCGTGACCCCTTGCTTTTCGGTGATCAGTTTTTCTTTGACCATATCGCAGGCAATTTTTACTGCCGCCGCGCCGGTACGCTTGCCGTTGCGGGTTTGCAGCATAAACAGCTTGCCTTTTTCGATCGTGAACTCGATGTCTTGGACATCGCGATAATGCTTTTCGAGTTTGGTTTTGATCTTCAGCAGTTGCTCGTAGATCTTCTTGTTCCACTTCGACATCTTGGCCACGGGTTGGGGCGTACGGATACCCGCCACCACGTCTTCGCCCTGCGCATTGACGAGAAACTCGCCATAGAATTCATTCTTGCCCGTCGAAGGATCGCGGGTGAAGGCCACGCCCGTGCCCGAATCGTCGCCCATATTGCCAAACACCATCGACTGCACGTTGACGGCCGTACCCAACAGGCCGGTGATGTTTTCCACCTGCCGGTAGCGAATGGCACGCGACTGCATCCAACTGCGGAACACGGCTTCCACGGCCAGTTCCAATTGCTTGATCGGGTCTTGCGGGAACGGTTTTCCATAGTGTTGGCGGAAGACCTTTTTGTAGACTTCGCACAGTTCGATCATGCCTTCGGTGGGTACGTCATTGTCTTCCGCGGCCCGATATTTTTTCTTGATTTTGTCAAAAGCATACTCGAAGTGTTCATGGTCCACACCACAGACGACATCCCCGTACATGTTGATCAAGCGGCGATAACATCCCCGTACATGTTGATCAAGCGGCGATAGGCATCGTAAGCAAAGCGTTCGTTTTCCGTGTCCTGGGCCAGACCGCCGACCGACTCGTCATTGAGACCCAGATTGAGAATGGTGTTCATCATGCCCGGCATCGAGACCGCGGCACCGGAGCGGACGGAAACCAGCAGAGGAGAGCGGTGATCCCCGAACTTTTTGCCCAACTCTTTCTCCAGCATTTTGATGTTCTTGTCTACTTCTTGCATCAGGCCGCTGGGCAGCTGTTTCTTGTTTTTGTAATACAGGTCACAGACTTCGGTGGTGATCGTAAATCCGGGGGGCACCGGCAAGCCGATGCTGGTCATTTCGGCCAGGTTGGCCCCTTTGCCACCCAAAAGTTCTTTTTTTTTGCCATCACCTTCGGTCTTGGTTTTACCGAAGTAGTAAGCCATTTTAGGTGAACGCGTCGCTTTTTTAGCCATAGTGAAATCAACCTTGTGTGTTTGCCTGTGACTGTTTGTTTGCTGTAAGGTTATCTGTGGTGAACACGGTCAGACCGTGGAAATTAAGTAGGTAAGCTGTCGATCTGAGCTTTTTGAGGATGAAACCAAGCCGACTAAGCTAGCCGGTAGGGCCAGAATCGTCAAGGTGTGGCGGCCTGTTGTGGTGCAGGTCTGCCAAGAAAAGCTTTCTGAAACTAGCCGAAAAGGGCCTCGATGCAGCTCAACGGACGAACCTTCGCTCTCGCCATCTGGTTGGAGGCGGGCCTGGGCTTTGTGGGAATTGCCTGGGCCTGGGCGCTCGGCTTGCCGCTGTTTGACCGTTTGGAGTGGAGCCCCGCGGCCGTGCTGCGCGGGGTTGGGGCCACGCTGCCCATGGGGGGGCTATTGGTGTTGGTGGCCACCACGACCTGGAGGCCCCTGGTCGAGCTCCGGGAGCAAATGGAGTCGCTGGTCGGTGAGCTGTTTGCCCGCAGTCATTGGCTGGAGCTGGCCGGGCTGAGCCTGGCGGCCGGGGTGGGGGAAGAACTGTTTTTTCGCGGCGCGCTGCAGCCCTGGATCGCCGGTTGGTCTTCTCCGCTCCTGGGGTTGGTCGCCGCCAGTCTGCTCTTTGGTCTGGCGCATCCACTGTCTCGCGCCTACTTCACGTTGGCAACCCTCATGGGACTGTACCTAGGCTGGCTGGCCATGGCGTATGGAGACCTGGTGGCCCCGATCATAGCGCACGGCTTGTACGACTTCGTGGCACTGGTGTACATGCGCAGCAGGGCCTAACGAGGCCAGAGCAGGCGGCACGTGCAGCAGTCGCCTGGGGAGCAGGCAATCCTGTGCGGGGAACTAGCCTTCCGGGTCGTCCAGCAAGGCCTGGAGTCGGGTACCGAGTTCGCCCGGGTATTTTGCCGGCCAGCTGGCGTCGATGAGGCCCACGTCGATCAGGTCCCGCAGATGGGTTCGGTCCTTGTCGCGGTACGAGGTGAGTTTCATCCGTACGAGTGCCTCCAAGGAAACCACCGAAAACTCACCAGCGTAGTCTGAGGGCGTGGTTTCACATTCCGTAATCTCCGCGGAGACCGCCAGGGAGTCAGGTCGCACCTTTTCGCCGGCGAAGACGATGTGCACGGCATCGCGGGCCTTGGCATCGGGCCCATCCAGAAACATGTCGATGCTTTTCACATGGCGGTAGACGAAGCCCGCCGCCGCCAGGGCTGCCTTGGCGGCTTCTAAATCCTCCCGTCTCAGCAAGATATCAACGTCTTGTGTATTGCGGATGGCAGCGGCATCTACTTTGGCAACCCAGGCCGCGACCGCGTTCCCCCCCACAACCGCATAGGGAATTCCCGCGGCCGCTAGAGCTGCCGACGCACGTTTCAACCGATCACGCACTTTCTCCACGGCCAACACCATCCTATCCAAAATCAAGTTATCGAAGGAAACTTGTGTCATGCTTATCTTATCTTGCCTTGCCTTGCCTGGGCGATGCCTTCTGCCTTG
>CAMYJY010000270.1 GCA_947258835.1 uncultured Pirellulales bacterium | reverse complement strand
ACGAAACAACGCAACGACGAACAGGGACTTAATTTTTCGTTGATTGATTCGTTGTTTCCGTTGTTTCGTCGTGGTTCAAAATTTTCTGTTACTCGCCAATAACTTTCGTGCCGAACAGGATTGGGACAAGCCAGCAGTGGCACCCCGGCGATAGTTTCCTGTGGAATGTGTTATTTGGTTTCGCCCCAGCCTACAAGTTTGACTACAAACAACTAGCGCCCAGCGCCCAGCACCTAGCGCCTAGCGCCCAGCACCTAACGCCTCTCCCCCAACACCTAACGCCTCTCCCCCAACACCCTGCTCAGCGCCACATCAAAGGGCTCATCCGTGCGCAACACTTCATATTCTACCTGTAACGACTGACAGCCTGTTTGCAGGCGTGCTAGGTATTCGTGGAGTACTGCCAGATAGGCCCGTCGCAGGGCGCGTGGTTCGGCCAGGACGTGGGGCTGCGCCTCCAGTCCTTGAAACAGGGTGGTCCGGGGAAAGGCAAAATCTAACTCGGCCGGGTCCAGTACCTGCAATACCAACAGCTCGTGCCGCTGGTAACGCAAGTGTTTTAGTCCGGACAACACCGACTCGGTATCCCCCAGCAAATCACTGAGCAGCACGACCAGGCTGCGGCGCTTGAGTTGTTGTGAGAGTTGATGCAAAACCTGGCCGATCTGGGACCCTCTCTTTCCGCAACCTGTTTCCAAGGCTTCCAAGATGTGTTGGAGATGGGCCGGGCGACTACTGGCTGGGACTTGTTGGCAAATGTCTTCGTCAAAGGTCACGAGGCCAGCACGATCACGTTGCCTCAGCACGATGGCACCCAAGCTCGCCGCCAGGCACTGGGCATACGCAAATTTCGAGAGGGGGGCCGCGGCGCTGTGGTACGACATACTGTCGCTGATGTCTACCAGCAGGTGGCAGCTTAAATCGGTTTCCGCCTCAAACCGCTTGAGATACACCTTGTCGGTTTTGCCAAAAACCTTCCAGTCCACATAGCGGAGGTCATCGCCGGGGAAATACTCACGGTGTTCGGTAAATTCCACGGACTGACCATGTTGTCTGGCGCGATGCCTGCCGGCGAGGTAGCCGTCCACCAGATAGCGGGCGCGGAGCTCCAGACCCTGCAATTGGGAGAGGGTGTGCGGATCGAAGGCGGAGGGGGCTGTGGGCATGCTTAGGGCCTGTTAAGGTTGTGAGCAGACCTGCAGCAGATGCGCGATAATCGTATCGGTGGTGACTCCATCGGCCTCGGCACTAAAATTGGTAATGATCCGATGCCGCAGGACGGGGGCGGCCACGGCTGCGATGTCTTGGCTGTCCGCACAATAGCGTCCTGCCAGTGCCGCGCGGGCCTTGGCGGCCAGCACCAGATACTGACTGGCCCGGGGACCGGCACCCCAGCGGACATATTTTGTGACCAATTCGATCTTCCCGTCGCCGCTCGGACGGGTGTTGCGGGTCAATTGCAAGGCATAGCGTGCCACCGCGTCGGCGATCGGCACCCGCCGCACCAATTGGCAGTATTCTTGAATCGTAGCGGCATTGAGGGTGGGAGTCACCTGCGGGAGGTTGTCACTGGTGGTTTGTTTGACCAGTTGGAGCTCGGCTGCTTCGTCGGGGTAATCTACCAGCACCTGAAACATAAAGCGGTCCAGCTGGGCTTCGGGCAGGGGATAGGTTCCTTCCTGCTCGATCGGGTTTTGGGTGGCGAGTACGAAGAAGGGGCTAGGCAAGGCGTGGCGCACACCACCCACCGTGATTTGGTGTTCTTGCATGGCCTCCAGCAGAGCCGCTTGCGTTTTGGGAGGCGTGCGATTGATTTCATCTGCCAACAGCACATTGGCAAACACGGGACCGGCCAGAAAACGGAAACTGCGCTCTCCGGAACCGCGATCGACTTGCATCACATCCGTCCCGGTGATGTCGGCTGGCATCAAATCCGGGGTAAACTGCACGCGGTTGAACTCCAGGCACAGCGTTTCGGCCAAGGTTCGCACCAGCAGCGTCTTGGCCAAACCGGGCACGCCCACTAGCAGGCAGTGTCCCCCGGCCAGGAGGGCCAACAACAGTTGCTCAATCACGTCCTCTTGGCCCACCACGACCTGGGCCAACGCACGCTTCAGGTCGGTGGCCGATTGGCAAAGTTGCTCCACGGCGGCCACATCTTGTTTTGGATCCATCAATCGTCTGTCCTTAAATCGTTGTTACTTAAAGTGAAAACAGGTACGCCTGGTGCTGGCCGGTTTGGGCCGGAAAAGCCCACTCTAGCCGCCTCTCAACCAGATTTCTTGGCGAGCGGCCGCGGTGCGGAAACGGGGGCTGTTTTCTCGGGCTTTACCGGCTTCATGGAGACTCGTTTTTCAGTTTGAGTTATTACTTAAAGTGAAAACAGGTACGCCCAGTGCTGGCCGATTTGGGCCGGAAAAGCCCACTCCATCTGCGTTTCAACCAGGTTCCGTTGTGAGCCGCCGCGGTGCGGAAACAGGGGCTATTTTCTCGGGCTTTACCGGCTTCATGGAGGCCCCATTTTCAGTTTGAGCCATCATGACTGCGTCACCCGGACGAATGAAAAACACCTCTGGCGGGGGGCAGCCAAGAAGACTTATTTTCTTAGGAGTAAAACACTAATTTTTGCCGCTGTTGTTTCTGGTCACCCCCTCACGCTGGAGCGATTGCGGCGGACAGGCTTGTTCGTGATTACGTGCGTATTTTTTTCCTGGCAGAGCGGAGTGACCGCACCGCGCTCCGCCAGCAGGTCGGCCATGGTCGTGCTGCGGAATTGCTGTTCCACCGTAGCCATCGCCACGTCCAGGCGTCGATGCAGGGGACACAGCACCGAGCCATGCGATTCGATGTTCAAGGGACACGAGTGAATCCGC
>CAMYJY010000269.1 GCA_947258835.1 uncultured Pirellulales bacterium | reverse complement strand
GCGTACGTGTTGCTGGCCATCGGCTGCGCCTTAAACGTCGCAACTCTGGTCGCACTTAGCCGACTCCAGTAGCCAACAGGCTGGTCTTTTTGATGATGGAATTGAGCATCTCCACCGTAAAGCGCACGGCCTTCAGGCCCGACAGTGTGCCAAGTGTCCGGTAACTTTGCTGAATTGCCTCCAGCCCAAATTCACGCACTCCATACGCCCTGGCGCGAAAGCCACCGTTCTGAATCCTCTGGCAAGCGTCCTGGAGGGTGTAGAAGATGATGTGGTGGCCACGCTGGGCGAGTTCCGCTCCCACAGCGAGAGAAGCGTTTATGTGACCCACGGAGGAAAACGTGACGATGCCGATATTCTTCAACGATAGATCCCTTACTGCAATTTCTGAAAAAACGGCCGGGGGTCGTTCTTTCAGAAGTAAATTGATCTGAACCAAAGTCGATCGTGAAGACTCGCCCTGGGATGATCCCCACAGGCCCCCCCTGGATGTACTAGCGCTGGGCGTGTTCTGCTGTGGTTGGTAGCGTGAGCCGCTCTGTGTCTCTGTGCCTCCGTGAGAACAAATAAAACGAGCCCACTCTTGCACCCGGACATGACAACGGGCAGCCGCGCTGGATTCCCGCCACCCGCGTCATTCCCGCTACACCCTTACGTCATTCCCGCTACACCCTTACGTCATTCCCGCTACACCCTTACGTCATTCCCGCTACACCCTTACGTCATTCCCGCGCAGGCGGGAATCCAGACCACCCGCGCCTGCTACTGGATTCCCGCCTGCGCGGGAATGACTGAATGTGCCTGCCGCCTGCGCGGGAATGACTGAATGTGCCTGCCGCCTGCGCGGGAATGACTGAATGTGCCTGCCCCCTGCGCGGGAATGACTGAATGTGCCTGCCCGCCTGCGCGGGAATGACTGAATGTGCCTGCCCCCTGCGGCTCACTGGCTCACTCATTGGTTCGCGATCACCGCCCGCAGTTCCGCGGCAATAAAGAACGAGCCGGTCACACAGATGAGTTGGTCGGGTTGGGCCACCGCGCGCGCCTGCTGCCAGGCAGCTTGTGGCAGGGGAACATCGTACAACTGCACATGCTCCCCGCCCGCTTGTTGCTCCAGTTCATGGACGACCAGGGCCCGCAGTTGCGGTACGGGTACGGCCCGCGGATTGTCTTGATAGGCGGTCAGAAATATCTGTTGAAAATGAGGCACCAGCGCACGGACAATCCCGGGGACGTCCTTGTCGCTGGTAGCGGCCAGCACCAAGATCCGCCGGTCGCTCGCAAAACTAGTCAGCAAGGCCTCGACTAGGGCTACGGCCGAGGCCACATTGTGGGCCACGTCCAACACCACGGTCGGCCGCCGACCGAGCACCTCAATCCGCGCAGGCAATATGACCTGGGCCAATCCAGCACGGATGGCCGGCGGGGAAATAGACCACCCCTGATGACGCAACTCTTGGCATACAGCCACCGCTAAAGCAGCGTTGGTGGCTTGATGGGTGCCAATCAACCGCAGGGACAAATCCAGCAGCTCGAAAGGTTCTCCGGACAGGCAGCCGGTAACATCCAAACGGCCTAACTGCTGCTGGCCGTCCAGCTGCTGCGGCGGTTCGTAGTGGCAATCATAGTCACGCCCCCCCTCCACCATGCGGCAACCATGGTGCCGGGCCACCTCCGCAATGGCAGCCCGCGCGGCAGGCCTCAAGGGCCCGCACAAGAGCGGCACCCCAGGCTTGATGATGCCGGCTTTTTCCCGGGCAATTTGCGGCAGCGTGGCACCTAATTGTTGCGTGTGATCCAAGCTAATGCTACTAATCACGGTCACCACGGGCTGGCACACATTGGTGGCATCCAGTCGGCCCCCCAAGCCCACTTCCAACACCGCCACATCCACTTGCCGCCGGGCAAAATAGAGCAAAGCCAAGGCCGTGGTGAGCTCGAAATATGTGGGACTCAGCGAACCGTCCCGCAAGTTTTCGGCCGCGGCATCCATGGCCCGTACCGCCGGACGCAACTCATCAACCAAGCTCACCAGTTCCTCACCCGCACACGGGACGCCATTGACGACAAAGCGCTCTTCGATTCGTTCCAGGTGCGGCGAACTAAACAACCCCGTTTGGTAACCGGATGCCTGCAAGATACCGGCCACCAACGCGGACGTAGAACCTTTTCCTTTGGTACCGGCCACATGCACAATCGGCAGCCCGGCGTCTGGACTTCCTAAACGGACCAGCAGCTGCCGCATCCGGTCCAGCTTCATTTCTCGCTGGCCGTAAGGCACGGTGGGCGTATGCTCGTAATTGATCCGGCCCAACAGAAAATCGATGGCTGCCGCGCGGGCAGATCCGCCAGGGGACTGAACGGCCGGATCGCTAGGTGGGTGGCGAGAAATCATCAATCGTGATCAGCAACAGGCTGCAAACAAACTCGAAAACTATCCGTACGAACGTCTCCTCGCCGCACATCAAGACCGAGGCGACCGCTCTAGTGTAGCAGGATTGGTAAGCCTCTACCGCAGGCTCAAGCGACAACGACCACCCGGAAGCTGGTTCTTGTTTGCGGCACAATCGACTGGGTAACTAGCACCATCGCCCAAAAACAGGCCTGCCAGCCGCGACGCTGCCAGCCGCGACGCTACGAAAAAAGGGTCGATGAGTTGCAGGGGACTCATCGACCCTTTGAGGGGGGAGACGCAGTTAAGGTGGGACTCGTCTGGCACGTGCTGGGAGTGGCTGGCTCGAACCCGCTTGGCCGGCTCCGTGTCCTGCCGCTCAACACGCGATTTTCTTCTACCACGATCTACCACCGCAAACCCAATGCCAAACAGGTATCTTGCCGCTAGCAGCCGCCCCAAATCGGCCGTGCCAGCTACCCGGAGCAGGGCAGGAAAG
>CAMYJY010000268.1 GCA_947258835.1 uncultured Pirellulales bacterium | reverse complement strand
GAGCCGATCGCGGTGATCACCGACAACACGCTCTCGGAGTTCGCGACCGGCGAGCTGACCGTGGCCAGCGAGCCGGCGGCCACGACGCCTCCTCCTGACGACAGCGCCCTGGGAGACCTCCTGTCCCAGGAAGAGTACTGGCGCACCCGAGTTCGAGAGGCTCGCATCGAGTGGCGCGACCTCGTCGACGAGATCTCCGAGCTCGAGGGCCAGGTCAACAAGCTGCGCAACCGTTTCTACGCCGAGGACGACGGCTTCTTTCGCGACTCGCAGATCAAGCCGTCTTGGGACCGAGCTCTCGATCGACTCGCGGAGGCGCAGCTGGCGGTCGAGCTCCTGCAAGACGCCCGCCAACAAACGGCCTTGCAGGCGATTGTCGAGCTCGGAGGCGGTTACGACCAAGATGCCCAAATTCGTGGTTTGCGGCACCTGCAAATCACCATCGGTAAGGACTGGAAAGGTGGCTACGCCGGCCTCCAGCACCTAGCAGATATCCCCGACGCCACGACGATTAGCTTGCATGCGGTGGCCTTGGACGAGCGGGCCTTGGACTACCTCGATGATTTACCGCGGATCGCCAGGATAGAATTTTATGGCACGCTGATTACGCCGGCAGAGGCGAAAAAGTTTCAGCAGTCGCTACCTCCACAGCGGAATATAACGGTCGAACACCGCCTGACCGCGGCATTCTTGGGGATCCGCGGGAATGTGGAGCAAGTGGAGCCGAACAGCGCTGCAGCGCTGGCCGGCATCCGGCGGAAGGATGTCATTACCCAAATCGGCGGTGAGGACGTGGCCGATTTCGCAGCGCTCACGAAGCGCATTGCCACCTACCAACCGGGGGAAACTGTCACCCTCACCGTCTTACGAGGGGAAAAAACCATTCCCATCGATGTCACGCTCGGCCAATGGGGTGAAAAAAAATCTCCCCGCAGGCAGCGTCACTCACGACATCTCACCCCGCGGCGGATCTTGATTCCGCGGCGCTAGGACGCTCAGACGGCCAGCGAGGCTTCGATATCCTGTTCGATGCTCGACAGGTGCCCGCTATCACGCAATTGGCTGGCCAGGAGTGCGCGGCCCTTCATTAGCGTTGATCCACAAACATCCAGCCGTTGTCGGCTACCGAGAACATGGGGCGGAAGGGGCTGCGGCAACCTTGCCGGGCATTGCGGCCTAAGTGCCATACGAGACTGGTACCAATATTCCAAGACTCCTGCTGGACGGCTGCCGCTCCGTCTGGGAGGTCGGTGATCAGATAGTTGAACCCAGTCTGCACGCTCCAACGATTGCTCAGAGGGGCCACGATTTCGGCACCGAATAGCGTTGCATCCGTGTTCGTGCCCCCCACCCAAAAACGCGTTTGGTAACTCTTGCCAAAATTACAGCGGTAGAAAAAGGCATACTGATCGACCGCCCTAAAAGTCCCCCCCAGAGAATCTTTGGAGTTGGTACCGATGGCGGACCAAAAGCCAATTTCACGGCCGCGGGGGCTCTTCAAGCTGATTTCCGAACGAATCTGCTGGAGGTTCACGTCGATATCCAGATCATCATTCATCAGATCCCACACCACGCCAAACTGCAGGCCCGTGGGAACCCGTCGAAACAAACCCGCCGTGACAAATTGCTGGGAGCGGTCGTCGCCGGAAGTGAGCGTACCATGCAAACGGCTTTGCACCGCGCGGTAGCCCACCTGGTAGCTGAGCTGCGGGAACAGCAGCCCCACCAAAGGTGCCCGGCCACTCATGTTGAATCCCTGGTGAAAGCCGAAGTTGGAATTGCTTTCTCCGGCGGGAATAAAATCGCGGGGTCCGCGGAATCCCTGCACACCGGCCCAGAGCGAAAAGTCTTTCAATCGAGGGAGGCAGATCGGAAAACACCAGTAGTCCGGCCCCGGGTTGCCGACGCAGCTCCCGCAACCGGGGGCCGAGCCGCAGCCGACGATGCCGCAACTTGGCTCGGGGCAGCCGCAGGCCGGCTCCATCCCACAAGCCGGCTCCATCCCGCAAGCCGGCTCCATCCCACAGCCCGGTTCATAGATCCCGCAACCGGGCTCCACCATGCCGCAACTTACTTCACAGGTGCAATTCCCCGGACAAATGTCGCAGCCGTGGCTGGGCAAGGCGAAACTGGCCGAGAGATCCGCATCGTAGGCCATCCCCTCTTCGTGCGGCGGACGGACCGGGGTCGGGAGGACCGCCGGGCCACTCTCCTCGGGCACAGACGATTCCTCCGCTACCTGCTGGGCGACCTGGAGTATTTCCTGCTCGGCACGGCAGGCCACTGCCGGCTCCGATAATTCTTTGCGAGTTGGCAGCTGCGGAAGCGGTCGGGTTTTCGTAGCTGGCACGACTGGTCGGGGTGCAGGGCTCTGCTGGGCCGGCTGGGGAGCAGGCGCGGCCTGCTGGGGCCGACGAAATTTTTGCTGTTGCTGGGTGGACACACCCGGCCTTTGAAAACGCACGTTCGCGGCACGTGCCTGCTGGTGAGAAAAATTGGACGCGCCTACCAAGGCCAGCAAGGCTGCTCCCAGCGCGACACGATATTTGGACGGGAACAAGCTGAATGTGCGGAATGAGCTGTGCATCACTTCGACCCTCAGGTAGCTGTTCAGCTCGCCAGATTGGCAAAGCACGGCAGTTACCTTGGTCAGCGACCTACACACCAGCTGGTAAAAATCGGCGCCGCTTGAGTCCGCCGCCTTATTTCGCCAGCCAGGTATACGTCTCGGGAGCCCCCCCGGAAAAAAGCACGTACACCAGGTATCGGACCGGCACAGTCCGCGAATTTAGAAAAAATTACGTGATCGTTAAATTTGTTACTATTCAGCCAAATGACGCAGCCTACTCGAAAAATTACGTGATCGTTAAATTTGTTACTATTCAGCCAAATGACGCAGCCTACTCGAAAGATCGGTCGTAAGTGCAACTGCCCCTTGAGGATATGTTTAATCCTTAGAGTCACTTCGAAGGGCTAGCTGGCAAAGGACGTAACGTAGGATGGCAGTTGCTCTTACGACCTGCCTACTGCAAATGGCTGAAGTATTACTTAAATTTTACCACCGGCCATCACGTCCAAATGACCTACCTGACCTGGATTACGACCTTTCCGTCAGATACGGGGGTCTGCTAAGAGGGGCATGCATGCAGCTAGCTGCATGCATGTTGAGACGAGGTGGGGGGGGGTAGTCATTCCCGCGCAGGCGGGAATCCAGTAGCGTGAGATCGTTGCTGCCGCTGGCTCCAGCGCGTAGTCATTCCCGCGCAGGCGGGAATCCAGTAGCAGTGCAAGTTGTCTAGATTCCCGCTTGCGCGGGAATGACGTAGGAACGCCGCCATGTTTGGGTGCGAGAGTGGGTTTGTTTTATTTGTTCTCACGGAGTCCCAGAGACTATGAATCGCCCTCCCCAGCCAGACCAAGCTGTCGAGATCTCACTTCAACCCGCAGCTGGGGGCTGGCATTGCAGCCATCTCTACTACAGCTGGAATCGCCAGGTGCTGGCCGAATTGCCGGCCGCCAAAATTGCCGCGGGTCGCGAAGACGTCATGGCGCAACTGGATCCCCAAGGCAGTCTGGCACCGCTGCGGATGCAAGTCTCTCTGGTCAGCGGGCATAAGGCCGATTTTGGCCTGATGCTGATGGATCCCGACCCCAAGAAAATTGATGGCGTGCACCAGCGACTGCTGGCAGGTCCGCTGGGTGCGGCCATCACGCCCGGCTACTCTTTTGTGTCCATGACGGAAATTAGCGAGTACGTGCCCTCGGTCGAAGAGTATGGCCAGCGTCTGCTGGCGGAGGGTGACAGCGAGGACAGCCCCACCTACGCCCCCAAGGTCCAGGCCTATGCCGACCGCCTGGTAGCCATGAATCGGCAACGGTTGACGCCAGATTTCCCGCCGTACCCCAGCACGTGCTTTTATCCTATGAATAAAAAACGCCGGGTGGGGGAAAACTGGTTTTTACTCACCAAGCAGCAGCGCAATGCCATGATGAGCGAACATGCCCGCAGCGGCATGGCCTTCGCCGGCAAGGTCAGTCAATTAATTTCAGTGGGTCTTGGGCTGGATGATTGGGAATGGGGAGTCACCCTGTGGGCCAGCAACCCGGAGTATTTGAAAGACATCGTGTACCAGATGCGGTTCGACGAAGCCAGCGCCCGCTATGCCGAATTTGGACCTTTTTTAGTCAGTTACGTCTGCTCGGCCGAGGAGATGCTCACGCATTGCTTGATCGGTAACACCGCAGGTTGACCAGCCTGTTGTGTTTTACTTACTAGCCATTGGCATCCAGTTGGGCGGCATCGGTGGCATAGCTCCCCAGCGCCGTGGCGATCTGGCCCAACTTGGCTTCCGGGCCATGCTCGGTGGCGCCCTGGCTGCCATGATGACAGCTTGTATTGCTGGGGTCCTGCTGTAGCCCAAGTTTGCCGACCACGAAAACCCGTATTCCGTCACGATTCCATATTTCTATTGATGTCTGATGTCTGCGCGGCCAATGAACCTACCGCTAGCATTTTGCTTGCCAAATACGGGCTTCCGTTGGGCGCCCTTGGCTCATTGGCAGCGCAGAGGGCAATAGATACCCCACTCACAAGGAATCCAGAGGATGAAAACTCTGCTAACTGAAAGCGAACTACAAACGGGCGTCTCGCAAATGGCTGCTGCGATTACCGCCTCTTCGACCGGCCGCCAGCTGACCATCATCGGCGTGCTGACGGGAAGTGTGGTCTTGCTCGCCGATTTGATCCGGCAAATCGATCAACCGATGCGCGTGGGTGTGATTCAAGCCAGCAGTTACCGCGGCGCGACCACGGAGCGCGGAGAGCTGGTGATCAACTCCGCCCTGATGATTGATATCTCGGGGCGTGATGTGCTGCTGGTGGACGACATCTTTGATACGGGCCATACCTTGGCCAAGGTCGTTGCCAAACTGCAAGACTTGGGCCCGGCCTCGATTCGCTCGGCCGTCTTGCTTCGCAAAACGGGTCGTCAGGAGGTAGACTACCAGCCCGACTTCACAGCCTTTTCCATCCCAGACGAATTTGTTGTGGGCTATGGCCTCGACTACGAAGACATGTATCGCAATCTTCCCTACCTGGCCGCCCTGGAACCGGCCGATTTGGCCAAACACGCCAGCCAGGCAGGGGCCTTTTGAATCAACACATGTCTTAACTGCGTTGAAACTTGTCGGGCAGGAGCTCGCCGAGTGTTGTTTCTCGCATGGACTGCGGTTGCGCAGGATCCAGCAGCAAGACGGCCATGTCCTCGCCAAACTCTGCCAAAAATTGTCGACAGGCCCCGCAGGGTGTCACCGCCCCCGTACTGGCCACCGCCACTGCCGTAATTTCTCGGTGCCCAGCCGCCACGGCAGCCGCGACCGCGACGCGTTCCGCGCACAGGCTGAGCCCGTACGAAACGTTTTCCACATTGGCCCCCGTATAGATCGCCCCGGCGATCGTACGAACCGCCGCGCCCACCATAAATTTTGAATACGGCGCGTAGGCCTTGCCGCGGGCCGCTTGGGCGGCGTCCAGCAGTTGCTGAGGATCTGAGTCTGGCATGACGCACATCTTCCGTTCAGGTTTTCCAAGACGCACATAGTCTGAGCGCCCCACGGGAGCGGGCCCATGACTTCCGAGCGGTAGCTCACATTCAGTACTTCCAAATTCCCCCCATTCTCACCAAGGACCGGGGCGATAAGCCGCCCGAGAATCGACGTTTTTAGAAGCTAGCACTTTGCTCGGGTCGGCTTCATCGGCCAAATTTGGAACTACTGACATTGGTTCGAGGCCCCCCGGTCTAGCCAGGCTCTTGCCTCGTTAGGTAATCTTTTCCAAAATCAGTTGCTCGCCGCCAGGTGGTGGGGCAGCGGGAGGTTGCTCAGTGACCGGGACGGCCGCCAGGATTTTGTGGCTGGCGGCAGCCACTCGCTCCTCCGGAGAAAACAGTCGCACCAGCGGCTGCCCAGCCGCCACCGGATCGCCCGGACGCACCAACATTTCCAAACCCGTGGTATGGTCCAGCCGATCATCCAGCTGCAGCCGGCCGCCCCGCAGCAAAATGACGGCCTGCCCCAGTTGCTCCGCGTCGATCGCTCTGACATAACCATCCCCGGGGGCCAACACCTCCCGGACCGGGGCTGTCCGCAAGGGCACTTGCAGGCGGCCGCCCTGGGCCCGCACCAGCTCGGCAAACCGCTCCCGCGCCAGCCCACTATCGATCGTTTGCTGCAGCCGCCTGGTGGCCTCCTCGCTGCTGGCCGCACGTCCCGTGGAGAGCAGCAACTCGGCCCCCAAGGCCAACGTCACTTCCAGCACATCGGCTGGCCCCGTGCCTTCCAACACGGCAACCGACTCGTTGACTTCCACGGCATTGCCCACCATCCGCCCCAAGGGCCGCTGCATATTCGTCACCAGGGCGGTGGTCGGCACCCCCATCTGCCGGCCGGTCGCCACCAAGGAGTGGGCCAAGTTCCGCGCGGCGGCCACCGTTTTCATGAAGGCACCGCTGCCACATTTTACGTCCAGCACCAGCGCGTCCAGACCCTCGGCCAACTTTTTGCTCATGATGCTGGCGGTGATCAAGGGAATCGACGGCACCGTGGCGGTCACGTCGCGGAGGGCGTACAGCTGGCGATCGGCAGGCACCACATCGGGCGTAGCACCACTGATCGCGCATCCCACACGTTCCACCACCGCCCGCAGCTGGTCACGACTTAAATCGGTGCCAAAACCGGGAATCGCCTCTAGCTTATCCAGCGTGCCGCCCGTCGAACCGAGTCCACGTCCGGACAACATCGGCACCCACAAGTCGCAGCAGGCCAGCATCGGAACGAGCGGCAAGGAAACTTTGTCACCGATGCCACCGGTAGAGTGCTTGTCTACTCGAGGCTGTCCCTCGGCAGGCCAAGTAAAAGTCGCCCCCGAGTCCAACATGTGCTGCGTCAGCCACGTCGTCTCCCGGGTAGTCATCCCCTGCCACATGATGGCCATCGCCCAAGCCGCCATCTGGTAGTCAGGAATCTGCCCCGCCACATAGCCGCGAATAAAATCGCCAATTTCTGCCGCAGTCAGCTCGCCGCCGTCGCGTTTCTTGGCAATGGTCCAAACGGGATTCATGCGTGTTTATGGGTTCGTGTGTGACGATGTCCGCTGCGGTAACGGGCGGGTGCGGAGAACGTGTTTTAACAGGAGGGTGGCACTGCTGGTTTTATCCCAATCCTGTTCGGCACAAGATTTGGGCAACCGTCTGCGTGTACCGACAGCAATTCACTCTCTTCTCAGCCTTTCCTGTGGCAGCAAATGAACCACGACGAAACAAC
>CAMYJY010000267.1 GCA_947258835.1 uncultured Pirellulales bacterium | reverse complement strand
TTTGGCATGGTTTGGGTTTACGATGATAGTAGTTCAACGAGCTATAACAATCCACGCGAGGCTGTGTTTCAGCCGTTCAACAGAGACATTCGTACTGGGGCCGATGCAGGAACGGACTTCGGGGCGAGATTTGGTTCAACGAAATTTTTTCTTTCTCGGTTCATGCGTCCGGCACGTTCCCACCCTGAAATATTTATTGTTGCATTTGCTGGAGGCAATACACGATCAATCAGTGAAACTATTGAGTATCGCGTATACCAGCAGCTGATGACAACTAATGGTGCAAAGGCTTCAGTGACTTATTCTACAGGCACTCCTGACGTTCCCGCAGAATTCATGAATCCACCCCTGAAAGACTCGGATTATTGATCGGTCTGTTTGATTTGATGCAGTAAACTCACTTTTTACAGTCCACTTCCTTCAAGACCGCCAGTTGGAATCCACAGATCAGGGCCAGTCATCGTCGGCGGTGCAGGTCGTTCCTTTACCATTAGACACCATTCATTTTATCGGACTCCTGACCTCACCATGCCCTCCCCCAACAGCTCCCTCATCGCCCCGCGGTTTTTGTTTCGCTTCGCCGTGGATGTGCACTACGCCGAAAAACTCTGGTCGCCCCAGCAGGGGGCCCTGCTGGACGAAACCTACCAACTCATGCCCGTCGGTGAGCTCGATGGCGAAACCCCCTTCGCCGCTGTGCGGATGGGCTGGAATGCGACCGGCTTGGCCTGGTGGGTCCGCGTCGAGAAGCGGCGGCAGTTGCCCTGGTGCCGCGAGTCCCGCCTCGAAGAAAGCGATGGCCTCCAAGTATGGGTCGATACCCGGGCCACCACCAACGTCCATCGGGCCAATCGCTTCTGCCACCGCTTTGTATTTTTGCCCCGCGGCGGCGGACGCACGGCCGAAGAGCCGCTCGCCGATCAGCTGCTCATCCACCGCGCCCGCGAAAATGCCCGCCCCGTCCGCGCCCGCGAGCTCCAAGCCCACAGCCAGGTCACGCCCGCCGCCTACGAGCTCTCGGCCTTTGCCCCTGCAGTCGCGCTGGGCGGCTTCGATCCGGAAAACCAACCGCGGCTCGGATTCACCTACGCCATCCTCGACCGCGAACGGGGCCTGCAAACTTTCGCCACCGGCACCGACTTTCCCTACGAACAGGACCCCAGCTGCTGGGCCGAAGTGCATTTGGTCAACCACCATGGCTGAAACCCCCGATCCTCCCGCCCCAAGTGATCAGTGGTTCTTTGAAATCGGTGACGGCAATACCTACGGCCCCTTCCCGCTGAAAAAACTCCAAAAGTGGGCCGCCGTGGGCAACCTCATGCCCACCCATCGCGTTCGCCATGCCGACTCCTCCGAATGGACCATCGCCGCCTACGTGCCGGGGCTAGAACTGACCACCACGGTCCTCTCCGAGGCGTCGGATCCGCCGCAAACTCCCGCTCAAAAAACTGGCAAACGCTCGCGAGGCTGGGGCCACAAAAAAAGTGTCGCCGGCACCACCTCGGACCCTACTGACAGTGCCCCTCCCGTGGAACCTCCGGACATTGTCGCCCTCTGCGATGAGCTCCTCACCATTGCCTTTGACCGCCAGGCGTCGGATTTGCACCTGGATGCCGAGGAAAATATTGTCCTCGTCCAGATGCGAGTGGACGGCCAGCTAGAAACGCTCCGCAAATTTCCCAAAAATTTGCACGCCCTCCTCATCGGCCGGTTCAAAGTCTTGGCCAATATGGATATTGCCGAACGCCGCGCCCCGCAGGATGGACAGTTCGTTTATCTACTAGGCCCGGATCAGAAAAAAGTTAGCATTCGGGCAGCCTGTCTGCCCACCACCCATGGCGAACGGCTGACACTGCGGCTGTTGGCCGTGGAAACCGCCGAGTTGACGCTCACACATCTGGGACTGACGAAAGAAAATCTGCAGCTCCTGACGCAGTTTGTCGGCCACCGCCAAGGCCTGATTCTGCTCACCGGACCCACCGGCAGTGGCAAATCGACCACCCTCTACGCGGCCCTCCGGCATCGGCTGGCCCATCAGCCAGGACGGATTATCACCGTCGAAGATCCCGTGGAATTCGATATCGTGGGCGTGGCCCAAACCGAAGTCGATTCCACCGACCGGGTCCAGTTTGCCACCGTGCTCCGCAATATCCTCCGTAGCGACCCCGACGTCGTCATGATCGGTGAAATTCGTGATGCCGACTCGATGGACCTGGCCATCAAATCCGCACTCACCGGCCATCTGGTGTTCAGCTCCTTGCACACCAACAGCGCTGCCGGCGTGATCACCCGCCTGATCGATATGGGAATTGCCCCCTATCAGGTGGCGGCCACCCTGCGGCTGTGCGTGGCCCAGCGGCTGCTGCGATTGCTCTGCCCCCACTGCCGCCAGCCACGCCAACTGTCCCCCGCCGAAGCAGAAATGATTGGTCAACCGGCCGCCGCCGGTGCCACCGTCTACGATCCGGTGGGCTGCACCGAATGCAGAGGTCGTGGCTACCAAGGCCGTACGGGCGTGTTCGAGCTGCTGCCCGTCGATGAGCCGCTGGCCCGCACAATCATGCGCGGCTGCGATGAAAATGAAATTGCCCGTCAGGCCCGCGACCTGCCCTCCTTGCGACAGGATGGAGTGCACAAGTTGCTGGCAGGCCAGGTCAGCCTGCCAGACTTGCTTGCGGCCACCGCCGAATGATGTGATGGAAATCCGAGTTTCCGACTCCGCGGGGGTAGTCCCGGAGCTCGTGTGCTGAGAATTTTGAACCACGACGAAACAACGGAAACAACGAATCAACAAACGAAAAATAAATCCGTTACTATTCAGCCAAATGACGCAGCCTGCTCGAAAGATTGGTCGTAAGTGCAACTGCCTCTTGAAGATAAGTTTAAGCCTGAGCATAACTTTGAAGG
>CAMYJY010000266.1 GCA_947258835.1 uncultured Pirellulales bacterium | reverse complement strand
GGTGGCCAGCGGCGACGAGCTCATCGGGCTGTGGACGCCCCGCCGTCTACTCGCCCTGGTGCGGATGCTCCGGGGTCACGACGCGACGGTCCCCGGCATCCTGGGCGCAGCCGTGGCGCGCCTTGCCCAGCGCTCGGCCGAAATCCAGCACGCGCGGGCGAAAAACAACATCAACTGGATGTCGCTGCTAAAAATCTCACTGGAAAATGCGACGGACCGTTCGCTGGAAGTCATTGATGAAATTTTGCGGCTGGACCGAGAAATTTCTGAGCTTGCCGGCAAGTTGGTGGATACCGCCAGACCCGACACTCCAGGCACGGAAGAGGCAAGCTAGCGTGTTCCAGCCCACCTTGACGATTGGTCCGCAGCAGATCGGTGGAGAGGCTCCGTGCTTCATCATCGCCGAATTGTCGTGCAATCATGAGGGACAACTCGCAACAGCGCTCCAACTCATCGACGCTGCCGCGGACGCTGGAGCCAATGCAGTAAAAATTCAGACCTACACACCGGAAACAATCACACGCAATTTTCAGCAGCGCGCGGCGGGGACGATCTGGCAAGACCAGGATTTGTTTGCGCTGTACGGCAAGGCCCACACTCCCTGGGAGTGGAGCCAGCAATTGCAACAACAGGCGGCCCGCGTGGGTTTGGAATTTTTCTCCTCCCCCTTTGACGAAACGGCGGTGGATTTCCTGGTCGACGAATTGCAGGTCCCCGCCTTAAAAGTTGCCAGCTTTGAAGTGGTGGATTCCAAACTGCTCCAAAAGCTGGCGGCAACGGGCCTGCCGATTTTACTTTCCAATGGCATGACGGACCGCCTGGAACTCGAATGTGCCATACGCACCCTGCAAGCCCATGGCTGCACGCAGCTGGGACTCTTTCACTGCAACAGTGGTTATCCAGCTGCCTTTGCCGAGGCCAATTTACGGACCATGCAGGCCATGCACGCCTGGTGGAGGGTGCCCGTGGGCCTCTCCGACCACACCCTCTTTGCCGACCATCAACAGTTCCAGCATCCCCTGCCCACGGTGACCCCCCTGGAGGCGGTCCGACTGGGCGCCAAAATTCTCGAAGTCCATCTCACGCTCGATCGCACCGCAGGCCGTCAGTTGTTCGAGCAGGGCGCGGGTGGTTTTGACTGGCCGTTCTCACGTGAGCCCCAGGAATTGGCCAGCCTGGTGCAGCACATCCGCCATTTTGAAGCCACGGGGCAGATTTCCTATACCAGCGTGGAGGAGGAGCAGATTGCCGCCGGCACCCACGGGGCGGTCCGGTTCTCTCCCACCAAGAAAGAGCTTGCCTCGCGCCACACGCGACCTAGTCTATGGGTGGTGCGGGACATCCGGGCCGGGGAGCCCCTCCACTTCGCGGGAGAGGATAAAACCGGCAATGTGGATTCCATTCGTCCGGCAGGTGGCATGGATATTACCTTTGCTGACGCCATCCACGGTCAGCGGGCGACGCAGGATATTGCAGCGGGGACGCCGCTCGCCTGGGAAATGGTTCAGTATGAAGTTTAGCGCTCTCAGCAAAAACTCCGTTTTTTACACGGTGATGAACACGGTCGAGGCGCTGGTGCCGTTGCTCTTGGTACCATTGCTGACCCGCCGGATTACTCCATCCGAGTACGGCTATATCACCCTGTACGTGAGTTATGTGGGCGTGCTGGTTCCCTGCATTGGCCTGAAGCTGGATGATTATGTACGGATGCATTTCTTCGAGAATGATGCCCAGGGCAGACACGCGCTGCTCAGCAAATCGCTGTGTTTGGTGAGCCTGGTGGGTCTTTTCGGCCTTGGTGCATGCATGGCTTGGCAGAGGGAGTTGTCGGCCTGGCTATCGTTCCCAGCCTCTTGGTTGTGGGTGATTGTCGCCAGCGCTTTTAGTTTGAGCCTGTTTCGGTTGCTGCTCGCCTTCAACCAATTCATGGACAACAAACGCTGTTTTTTAGGCCTGCATCTGGCCTACACCGGCGCGAGCCTGGCCATGATTGTGGGGCTGCTGCTGACTGGCCAGGGTTGGATCAGTTACCCGCTGGGCAAGGTCCTCGGGGCCCTCTTGGCTTTGGTCGCCGGCATCTTTTTGTTTGTGCCAGGATTTCGACTGCATCGATTTTCGTTTTCCAGTTTAAAACCGTTACTTTCGTTTGGCCTCGTGTATTTGCCTGCTGGCATTAGTTTGGTTGCTGGAGGCCTGATTGATCGAGTCTTGGTAGCCCATAGGTTGGGCACGGAAGCCACCGGTTTTTACGGCGTGGCTGCCCTGTTCGGCTCCGCACTTTGGTTGCCCATCCTGGGCTTTCACCACGCTTGGCAGCCTTGGTTGTTTCGCCAATTAAGTGATCTGCAACAGCACGGCCGCGCCATCCGTCGGGTATCCTTGTGCTATATCGTTGGCTTGCCCGCATTCGGCGTGATCGTCGCCGCCATGAGCTGGTGGATGGCTCCGCTCCTGATTGGCGAACAATACCGTTCCGCTTTCCACCTGATTCCCTGGGCGGTCGCCACGATGATTTTGCAAGGCAGTTTTATGCACTGCCAAGCGTTTTTTCATTTTTACAAGGCAACCCGGGTGCTCTCGGTAGGGAGCATGATTTTTATTGCGATAAATCTTGTGCTCACCATCGTACTATTAAAAAGCCACGGACTACCTGGGGTGTTTTTGGCCACCATCCTGGCCTATGCGGGGGCGTTGGCGTTCTATGGTTTGGTGGCGTTGTGCGCACGGCTCGGCCAGGAAACGGGCCAGCCCGCGCAATTCGAGCTCGCCGCATGACCTCCGTTTCCGAACAACGGCAGAGGACGTTCTCCAAGAATTAAATTCAGTAGTTCCAAATTCGGCCGATGAAGCCGACCCGAGCAAAGTGCTAGCTGCTAAAAACGTCGATTTTCGGGCGGCTTATCGCCCCGGTCCCTG
>CAMYJY010000265.1 GCA_947258835.1 uncultured Pirellulales bacterium | reverse complement strand
TGTTGCCAGAACGGCCGCCAGGTAGGCGGCGTCGGGACGGTTGGGTAGCCGGTCGATGCGAGCTGCCACCCTGAGTATTTTGGCCCGCTCCCGCTGGTCGCTTGTTGCCGCGAGGGCAGCCGAGATTTTTGCCGTTGGCGATACCGAGGACTCCTGCGGTAGGGGGGCGTGCAGTAAATCGATCTGCCACTGGTCCAGTTGTTCCTCCAGCAACCGACGGGCCTCGCTGGCCACGACTTGGCGCTGGGAGGCCGCCAATGCCACCAGCTGCCGTAGGCCCGGCCGCCCCAGCTCGGTCAGTTGGCGAAGCAGTGCGCGGATGTCTTGGTCCGGATGGGTGTTGATGTCCGTGGCGAGCTGCCGGGTCCGTCTGTGATCATGCCAATCCACCAGAGTCGGCCAGGCCCGCCAGGCCCAGCCGCTCACCAGCAGCACGAGCAGCACCACGGCCGCCAGGTGCTGGCAAAGTTCTTGACTCCAGGCAAGTTTTGCACTTGCTGAGATAGCGGCCGAAGGCCGCCATCTCAGCAAGGAAAGCAGGAAACGCTTGGCGGATAAATTCATGAGCTTGTGGGTCCGCTTGATTATTTTTTTGGGCCAGAGGGCTCTCTTTGATAATCGTTGTTTCCGTTGTTTCGTCGTGGTTCAAATTATTTCAGTCCGGCAACGGCCGACACCCGTCCTGCCGTGACGTGTGCCTGGCGGTACTCGGGCAAAAAACCGCGGGTGCCTGCGACGCCGATGTACTGACCGACATAGGCTTGTAAATCCACGTCCGGCTCGGGAGTGACAAATGAGACGACTTCCCCTTGCTTGTTGACCAAGGCGTAGGGAGGGGCTTGGGGGCGGCGGGAGACCACCGGTTTTAACCGGCCGACCGCATCATAGTGTGGGGAGGTGTTGGCCGCCGTGGTCACGGTGCGGCGGTCCGTTGCGCCGGCTGGGCGGAGGTCCTGCTGGACACGTTGCCGCACACGCGCCACCGCCTGCGACAGACGATCCTCTGGGGCAGGTGCGGTAGGCTCAGCTGCTGTTGAACCAACAGGTAAGGGTGCGGCGGGAGTCGGATCGAGATGCGCGACGGTCGGTTGCTGATAGTGCTGCTGGACTTGGGCAAACCGCTCCAGCTTGGTTTGCAAGGTCCGCAATTCGACCCGCTCCGCGGACCCCACCGTGTCGGCCGGTTGTTGGAGGAGTTCCGCCACCTCGGCTTGTAAAGGTGCCAGATCCCACCAGCGAGGAGGCTGCGTCACCATCTGCGATAGCAAGAGTTCCAGCGTTTGCACATCCTCCGATGCCGGGCCGTGCTGCCGCGTGGATCCAGGCAACCGCACCCGCGGCACTAAGGAACCCGTGGCCAACTCCAGTGGATTTGCGTTAGGTGTGTCTGGGCTATTCACCGAGGCGCCTGTTTCAATGAGTTGGGAGGCGGCGGGAGAGCCGGCGATTACGGTCACTTCCGGCAGGGGTGTCTGATCGCCGGCATAGCCCGTGGCCACGGTGGTGCTCTCCGGTGTTGTCGGGATGGACCGTGCCTGCTGCAAGTGTTGGAACGCGACCGTGCCTGCTGCAAGTGTTGGAACGCGCCGCTCTGGATCTCGTGCTGGGCCTGCGCCACAGTGCCCGAAAAACTGGCCGCCGCGGCTCCGCCGGCGCGTGCCGGTGGCGGGCCTGTTTCTAATGGAGGATGCAGCGACAAATCCCCTGCGGCGATCCAGCGAAACTCGCCGGCGGGGGCGGCAATTTGCAGCCAGCGTGGCTCGTGGGACGATCCTGACGCTCCTGCTGCAGCGGTGAGGACAGTCACACGTTCACCGCGGGGTAACAGCACCTGCACGGCACTCCGCTGCGGTGACAGGGCGCTGCCCACCCGAGCGACGGCTTGCTCCGCTGTGATCTCTGCCAGCTGGTGATCCCGCATCCGGACCTGGTGAGTCGGAATCCAACTAAAACTGCCTGCAGGTGGTCGCACCGCGCACCAACCACCTGCATCGTGTCGATAGACCTCAACCGCATAGCCGGGGGCCAGCTGTCCTGTGGGGTAATGACGCTGGCCGGGACCACTGCGGGCATAGGCACCGGCCTGGTGAACGTAGGCCACGTAGGGAAATTCCGTGGCGTGCACGGGGCTGGGCAGTAGGGAGTGCAGGCAGCAAACCAGAGGCAGCGTCCACAGCGCGCGGGCCTTGCGCATTGCCCGTACCCCCTGGCCAGAATCACATCGCCAATCCATGGCACCGTCCTCGAAATCCGCTGGAATAGAATCTCAAATTGAGTTGTTGTTGTCGTGGGTATACCGCCCTGCGGTGGCGGCCGTCGTGGCTTATAGGAAAAAAGACCAATCTGCTCAAGACAAGCCCTGCTGGCAACTGCTGGCTTCGGGAACAGCTCCTTGGTACGATAGCAGCGGGCGATTGCAGGGCAGTGGTTGCAGCGCGCGCCGCACAGGAAAGATCATGCAGGTGGACAGATTAGGCCCCTACCGGATTGTGCAGCAAATTGGCCGGGGGGGGATGGGGGCCGTTTTTGAAGCGGTTTTCGCTGATGCTGACGCTGCAATCCCCCGAGGCTCGCTCCCAGCACGGGTAGCTATCAAAGTCTTGAGCCCTCAGTTGGCCCTCGCCGAAGGCTTTCGTGAACGCTTTGAGGCCGAAATTGAGTCCCTGAAAAAACTGAATCACCCCGGCATCGTGCGGCTCTACGGTTACGGTGAACAGGAGGGGATGCTGTTTTACTCCATGGAACTGGTCGCGGGCACCAGTCTGGAGGAAGAAATCAGCGCTGGCCGCCGATTCGATTGGCGAGAAACATTGGGCCTGGGAATCCAAATCTGTCAGGCTTTGAAGCATGCGCATGACCATGGTGTGGTGCATCGCGATATCAAACCGGCCAACCTGTTGCTGGTGCCCGAAAATCAAATTGTCGATCCTAGCGGGGCGAATCCGCCCCAGTTGCCCAGTGGGGGGGATGGCAGCTGCGCGCCTAGTGCAGGCGATCAACTTGCGTGCCGCGCGGGCCTGATTAAAATTGCCGATTTTGGCATCGCCCGCCTGTTCGGCGGGAGCCAACTCACGATGGCTGGCGGCGTGCTGGGCACCGCCGATTACATGTCGCCCGAACAAGCGGATGGACGCACGGTGACCGCGCGCTGCGATCAATATAGTTTGGGCGGCGTGCTCTATGCCCTCCTCACCGGGCGGCATCCGTTTCGGGCCCGCAGTGTTAATGAGATGTTGCAAATGCAACGCTTTGCCAAGCCTGAGCCGGTCGGTCGCTATGCGCCTCAAACACCACCAGAGCTCGCGGAGGTGATTGCCCAGCTGTTGGCCAAGCAGCCGGAGGATCGGTTTCCTAACGTGCAAGTCCTAGGCCGCCATTTGGAGGCTATGGCCCAGGCCTTGGATCGGCAACCGCCGGAGCCCCCGGCCATCGTCGTCAAGCAAGCAGATACCGTTCCCGACGTGCAGAAACCGCCGGACGCGCCCACGCTGGCAGTCACCTCCCAGCAAAGTCCGGACACGGCGGCAGACAGCGGGCGCGAGTTCGCGGCCGCGCCTACCTGGCAGCAGTCCCCGCCCACACCACCACCTGACGCCCCCCCGGCGGAGATGCCGCCCAGTCATTTTACGACCGTGGAAGAGGAACACCAACGGGAGTCGCCGCGCGAAAGTCGACTGGCCCTCGCCGCCCAACTGACCGCGCTGTTGCTCTCCCTGGCCGTGTTGATTGGTGGTGGGATGTACCTCATGCAACCCGCCACGGCAGACGCCTTGTACGCGGAAATCACCGCCAAGATTGATCAAGACGGATCCCAGGGCCTAGGGGAAGTTGCCGCTGTCTTGGCCCAGTTCTTACAGCGCTTTCCCGATGATCCCCGCGCTGCGGAGCTTGAGGGTTACCGGCAACAACTCGATTTGCAGCAATTCGAGCGGAACATCCGCCGGCAAGCCTGGGGTCGGGACGATCCGAGCTTAGCTCCGCTGCAGAGGATTTATCTCCAAGCCATGTCGCAGGCGGAGGACAACCCCGGAGCGGCCGCCCAGCAACTGCGTGCCTTGCTGACGCTGTTCGATCCTCTGGAGCAAACTCAGGGAGAACACAGTCCAGAATTCACGAACGAGCAGCGATTGCTGGTCGTTGCCCGCAGGCAGGTGGAAAAGCTTGCCGCGCGGGCCCAGCAAGAGGCCGAGCAGCAACTTCCCGTGCTGCGCGAGCGGCTCGCCGCGGCCGCGGCTCTCGAGTCTTCCCAGCCCGCCCGCGCCCGGGCCATGTACCAGGCCCTGAACCAATTCTATGGCCCACGGCCGTGGGCGGCGGAGTTGGTCGCCCAAGCGCGGGAGGCCCTAGCCTACTAGCTGAAAATTTTGAACCACGACGAAACAACGGAAACAACGTCCACTACGAATCAATAAACGAAAAAAATAAGTCCCTGTTCGTCGTCGCGTTGTTTCGTTGTGGTTCCATTGCTGCCGCGGGAATTG
>CAMYJY010000264.1 GCA_947258835.1 uncultured Pirellulales bacterium | reverse complement strand
TGGGCGGCACGGCAGATTTGGCGAGCGATTTGCACTTCCGCCGGATAGGGCTGACGGTTTGTCGGGTCGCGGGTCAGCTCGATGGCTGCGATGAGTCCTTGCTGCCGGGTCTCTGCCACGTGGGGATGCTGACGCAATTGGCCGAGGAGCTCGGCCAGCCTGTGGGACTTGGCGGGTAATTCCTCGAGCGTGGGGCCGGTGGTGAGGCAGGCCAGCGTGGCCAGCGCCGCGGCGGCCGCCAGCGGGTTGCCTCCGTAGGTGTGGCCGTGCAAAAAAGCGCGTCCACTGGCCGCATCGCCGAGGAAGGTCTGGTAGATCTCCGGACGCGTTATGGCCGCGGATAATGGCAAGTACCCTCCGGTGATGCTTTTTCCCAGGCAGAGAATATCCGGCACGACTGCTTCCTGATCGCAGGCAAACAGCCGACCGGTGCGGCCAAACCCCGTGACAATTTCATCGGCAATCAAGAGTACCTCGTATTCACGGGTGAGGCGACGGACGCCGTCGAGGTATCCGGGGGGATGGAAAACCATGCCAGCCGCGGCTTGGATCCGCGGTTCGAGTACCAGGGCGGCGATTTCTTGGTGTTGGGTGGCCAGGATCTCTTCCAGCTGAGTCAGGTAGTACGCGGCCGCCTGGTCTGTTGGAACATCCGTCGGTACGGCCCGTGGATCTGGGCAGGGCAGACGGAGCACATCAAACAGGAGGGGCTGAAAGATTTCGTGAAAGCGGGCAATCCCTCCCACACTGGCACTGCCCAGCGTGTCGCCATGGTAGGCGTTGCCGAGGGCCAGGTATTTGGTTTTCTGGGGACGTGGTGACTCACACTGCAGCCAATACTGGAAGGCCATTTTGAGGGCAATTTCGACAGCCGACGAGCCATCGCTGGCATAGAACACATGCTCCAAATCGCCGGGAGCAATATCTGCCAAACGCTGGGCCAATTCCGCTGCGGGACGATTCCCCAGGCCCAGCGAGGTGGTATGGGCCACCTGGCGGAGCTGCTGCTGGATGGCCGCGTCGATCTCAGGGTGGGCGTGTCCCAGCAGATTGCACCACATGCTGCTGACACCATCGAGGTAGCGATTTCCCTCAATATCTTCCAGCCAAACGCCTTGTGCACGTTCGATCACGACCGACTCGTATGCGGCCATTTGCGTGAAGGCATGCCAGCAGTGGTGGCTGTCCCAGTGTTGGAGTTGGCTGTTGGTGGGCATGGAGAGGCGTACTACCAGGTGACTTCCACCGGGGCACCCACACCAACGCCGAGCATAATTTTGGCGCTATCTTCCACGATGGCCAGTTCGAGTTGATCGTTGGACCCGATCAGGGCCATGAGGGTCATTGCGGGCTGATCGGCGTAGGTGGTGAAGATGCCGTGCGTTTCGTGCTGATCGCAGGAGATGGTTACGGTTTCATCCGTGGGGGCCTCGGCCAGCATGTCGCGGGTGATATTGGTAATCAGGTTCCCAAAATCATCGACGCGGATCACCTCTCCTTCAATCTTGCGGGCCACTGCATGTACTCCTGGCCAGTCGAGTGCCACCAGGCCCGGGTGGACGGGGCCCAGCTCTGCCGGACTTAGCCCCAAGCTGAGGTGGGCGGCGACTGGGGCCATGATGTCGCGGCCGTGGAAGGTGGGAGCCACGGGTTGACGAAAATATTGGGTGGCTTCAATGCGAATTATTTTAGAGGGTGGTGTGCGATCCGCCAACCGTCCCAACAGGCCGTTGTCGGGGCAGACGTAGCGGCCCCAGGGGAATTCTGCGTACACCACGGCCCTGCTCGAGCCCACCCCGGGATCAATCACGGCCAGGTGAATTGTTTCGGGGGGAAATAAGGGAGTGACCTCGGCCAGCACCAAGGCCGCTGGACGGATTTGCTGGGGGGGAATCGCGTGGGAGATATCGACCAGCCGGACGTTGGGGTGGAGCGAGAGGATGACCCCCTTCATAGCCGCCACGTAGGGGCTGCTGACGCCAAAGTCGGTGGTGAGCGTGATCAGGGCAGGCATGTTGGCGGCTGATAGCTAGGAGACGGCTCGGCGCTGGGAATGCGACCGGGTATATGGTACCGACAGTGCGTTTGTCGGGCCGAGCTGTGGTGTGTATTTCGGTTCGGAAAAGTGCCACAATTTGCCGTATAATTATCGCGTTGTCTCCACATGAATGCTGATACCTTCATGGTGCTTGAGCGATGAAAGCAGGGCGGCCATGTTTTTCAGTGTTGGATTCCCCTTTTCGCTAAGCATTCTCTTAATGCTCTCAGGCTTTTTGTCAATTTGCCTGGCGAGAGCCTCAAAGCCGATCGACGCTAAAATGTACTTACGTATAATGCTCTTTGCTGTCTGAACGTCGTTTTCGGTTAGCAGTTCGATCGCTTCGGCCAGTAGAGCCGCACGAAATTCGGGGTCCTCCTTGGCTCGTTTAAGTATCGTTTCCGCTACTGGTCGTAAATGTCCCATGGTTCTTAACCTTTTTTCTCTTTCGTTGTCTTGTACTCGGCCCAAGTTTTCTGAGCATTCTTAATGTCGGCGTTTTGGCGAGACTTGGTCCCTCCGCCCACCAATACGATCAAGGTGTTACCATCGCGTCCAAAATAGATGCGGTAGCCTGGGCCGAAGTTGATGCGTCGTTCAATGACACCCTGCCCCACTGATTTGTGGTCACCGAGATTACCAGCTTCCATCCGCTCCAGAGCGACAGAAACCTTCGCGGCAGCTCCCTTATTCAGGCCAGAAAACCATTCAGCAAACGGGCTGTTGCCGTCGATCCGAACATATTCAAAGAGCCTGTGCATGTTAAACGTAACATATATGTTACGCTCTGTCAAGGCGTGGAATTGCCTTATTTCATGTTAGTTGGCTTTTCCAAGGTAAGATGTCATTTATTGCATCATTGATATGAAAACCCCAGCGCGGCCTAGCCG
>CAMYJY010000263.1 GCA_947258835.1 uncultured Pirellulales bacterium | reverse complement strand
AATGATTTTGCCGAGTCCATGTTGGGGATGGTGGACTGCCATGCCCTGCACGAACACATCGGGCGCGACCTGGACGGGATTCTCTGCGGGGCTGCCTGCCAGTTCAGCAGCCGTGGTGAGCGGGGCCTCTGCAGCGCTATCGGGCGCGCGCGGGCTGGCTACTGATGGACTCGGGGTCGTCTCCCAGGTGGTGGGATCCAATTGGATATCAGCTGCCGCCTCCCAGGTGTCCTCCCCATCTGGATCTTGTGCCTCGTCCGCACCGGCCCAGTCGTGGGCCAAGCTATGAAATTGCATTTCTGCGCGGGGCATTTCCAGCAGGAAGCAGCTGGGCACCGTGCGGCGGCGCTGCCCGCGAAAATCGCGACAGGCCGCGTAGCTCAATTGCAGCTGTTGTTCCGCCCGGGTGATGCCCACGAAGGCCAGCCGGCGCTCTTCTTCCATTTGGTGCGGGTCACTGGTGCTGCGTTCGTGCGGTAGCAGGCCATGTTCCACGGCGATCATGTACACCACGGGAAACTCCAACCCTTTGGCCGCGTGCAAGGTCATCAGCGTCACCTTTTCCGACTCGGCCTCCCAGTCGTCGGTTTCGTTCACCAACCAGGCATTTTCCAGGTAGGTCTCCAAAGCACCGCCGCCCGGATGTTGTTCGTCGAACTGGCGGGCGTCCGTCAGAAGTTCTTCCAGGTTAGCCAAGCGATTGAGGTCCTCCTCCGTCTCTCCATCCTGGAGTGCCTCGCGATAGCCGGTTTCGCTGAGGATGGTCCCCAAGATTTCCTCCAGGGCGCCGTTGGCGAGCTGAGTTAAGCGATCCACTAAGGCAACGTAGGGCACGACTTTTTTCGCGCAGCGGGAGGCCCAGCTGGCTGGGATCTGTCCCACCCCGCGGGCTGCGTCGAGCAAGGGAATGCCCTCCGTGTAGGCAAACTCTGAGAGCCGTTCGATCGTCTTGCGGCCGATACCGCGGAGCGGCGTGTTGATTGTTCGAAGTACGGCCTGATCGTCGCGAGGATTGTTGATCAATTGACAATAGGCCAGCACGTCTTTAATTTCCTTGCGGCCGTAAAATTCTTGCCCGCGAATGATTTGGTAGGGGACTCCGACTTCACGGAGCGCCCGTTCCAACCCCCGGGACAAGGCATTGATGCGATAAAAAATGGCAATTTCGCTGGCCTGCCGCTGACCGCTCTGGAGGAGGGCCGAGATTTGGGTGGCAATGCTGGCTGCTTCATCGTCCTGGTTGGCGTATTCCACCAGCCGCACGGCAGGGCCTTCGTCATTTTCGGTGAATAAGGACTTTTCTTTCCGCTGCAGATTATGGCGAATCAGCTGGTCGGCAATCCGCAGGATGTTTTTCGTGCTGCGATAATTCCGTTCCAGCCGCACGACTTTCACGGTGGGAAAATCCGATTCGAATTGCAAAATATTATTGATGTCCGCGCCCCGCCAACCGTAGATCGATTGATCGGGGTCGCCGGTGGCCGCCAGGTGCGGATGGTCTTTGGAGAGGGCCCGCAAAATCACATACTGGGCGTGATTCGTGTCCTGGTACTCATCGACCAGGATGTAGCGAAAACGCTCGTCGAGTGTGGCCCGCAGTTCTGGATTGTGGTACAGCAAGTGGGCGATGTGCATCAGCAGGTCATCAAAATCCACGGCCGAGGAGGCCAAAAGTCGCTGCTGGTAGGCCGGATAGATCTCGGCCACGATCTGGCTGAGTGGGCTGCCGGGACGTGGGGCATAGTCCGCGGGCGAGATCAGCTTATTCTTGGCGGCGCTAATCGCCTGGGCGATGCGGCCGGGGGTGTAGTGCCGGACTTGAAAATTGCCCGTTTCGATCACGCGGGCCAGTGTTTGCTGGGCAGCAGAGGTATCGTAGATGGTGTAGTTGGGAGTGAGCCCGACATATTCGGCATAATGCCGGAGCAGCCGGGCCCCAAAGCGGTGGAATGTGCTGACCCAGACCTGCGCACCGGGGGCCAGTTGCTCGACCCGGCTCTGCATTTCGCTAGCAGCCTTGTTGGTAAAGGTCAGAGCCAAAATCTGCGATGCTGGCACACCGGCCCGCAGCAAATGGGCGATGCGGTGGGTGACCACCCGCGTCTTGCCACTGCCGGGCCCGGCTAGCACGAGCAGCGGCCCCTGTTGGTGCTGCACCGCGGCGATCTGAGATGCATTCAGCGATGCCAGCAAGGGATCCATGGTGATGAGTCTATCCTGGTGTTCCGTGAGCGCCAATGAGGGCGGTTGCCTTGCGCCATGTCAGGTGGATATAATCCGAATACGATTTTGGTGTGGTGGGCCCACCGGTTGGTGCTGCCCGCCTAACCACCCCGCCTCTGCGAGCCCACCATAAACTTCGAGGGAAGGAACCCATCATGACCCGTATTCCGCTGAATCAAGCCGAACTCACCAACCAAGGCCTGCAGGATCGCCTCGAAATGAGCACTGCCGAAATCGGCCTGGCGGTGCGGACGACCAACTGCCTGGAGGAGAAGGGTATCTTTACGGTCAATGATCTCTTGCATTGCACGCGAGAGGATCTGTTAAGCATCTCGAACTTTGGCGAGAAGACACTCGACGAAGTTTATAAGGCGCTGGAAAAAGTGGGTTTCTGTCGACCCAATTTGCCGCGGTAGCGTGTCGCCGTTTTACTGTCACGACGATGGCAACGGCAGTTTCTGGAAAACGGCCGGAGGCCGTTCTTTCAGAAACTGCACAAGCAAGCCCACCTGGGCTACCCCACTTCTCCAATCCCGCTGCTGCACCTCCGCGCCCCTGAATTTCGGAAAAAACTGAAATTTTAGCTTGCCGCATGATGCGGGAACCCGCACTTTCTGGCATTTGTGACCTATGGTTTCGAGGGCGATCCCCAGGTTGAGGCCGTTGGGTTCGCCACCAGGTTTTCACAACCGCGGGCTGGCTTTTGCCAGGCACCGCGGAAAAAACGC
>CAMYJY010000262.1 GCA_947258835.1 uncultured Pirellulales bacterium | reverse complement strand
AGTGGCGGCCAGCGATTGCTATTAATCCGGAGGTGAGCCTTTTGTGGCAACACGTCGTGCATCACTTGCTTGAATCGCCGCACGGTCTGTTGTTGGCCGATCAACAAATAAGTATTGGGGGAAAGGATGGCGGAGATGCCAATTGTCCCTTGGTCCTGGTTGGTGATTTGCAGGCACAGCCGCTCGATATCGGCCTCTCCGATCGTGGGTCCACGCGAGAACAGCACCCCCATCGTGATATCCTGGGCCAGTGCCACCGAATCGGCGGCCAAGGCCAGGGGGACACGAATCATCGCGTCCACGGGAAATGTGCCGCCAAAACTTAGAGCGGACAACTCACCCAAACTGTAGCCGCAGGCCAGTTGGGTCTGTGTGGTGGGGACCGCATGGACTTCACGCAGCAAACGCATCTGAGCCACTTCCACGGCGACAATCAACGAAATGGCTTCCGCATAGCGGTCCAAGCCCAGGTCTCTACCTGTTTCCACGCAACCCAGCAGATCGACCTGAGACGCTGTGTAGGCGGAGCAGATTTCTCCAAATTGCCGCAGTTCTTCTGCCAAGATTGGCCGGTAGGCAGGGCAGGCCAGAAGCTCTTTGGTGCGACCTAGGTTGGTGGTGTTGTACCCACGGAACGCGAGGGCCGTCGTCGTTAGATTGGATGTCCACATGGTCGTTCAGAGTGCTGCCAAGAAAATTATTCCGGTGCCGTCCCGCTGGTTAATTTATCGGCATTTTGCGCGGCATGAGCCATGGCATCTCTACGGCGAATGGCGAGAATCTCCAAGGCTCACGTACGGTGCAGTGACCAACGATGAGAATCTTCAAGGCTCACGCACGCTGCAGCGACCAACGGTGAGAATCTTCAAGGCTCACGCACGGTGCAGCGACCCACGGTGAGAATCTTCAAGGCTCACGCACGCTGCAGCGACCAACGGGAGCGGACCAATATCTTCCGAGCGGTAGCTCGCATTGGTTGGCGGCTGTGCCGCCCTCGCATTGGTTGGCGGCTGTGCCGCCCTCGCATTGGTTGGCGGCTGTGCCGCCCTCGCATCGGTTGGCGGCCCCCCGTTCAAGCCGGGGGCAGGCCATGCCGCTTTCGCATCGGTTGGCGGCCCCCCGTTCAATCCGGGGGCACGCTCCCGTTCAGGCCGGGGACAGGCTCTGCCGCCGTGCAGGTTATAGCACCTTTGCCAATTGTTGGTTATGGCACGAGAAACCGTTTGTATTTGCTGAGGAACCGATTCGTCTGGCGTGTTTCGTGCAGACACGCCTGCTGTTTCTGACCTAGGTTTTTCTGGAGGTTTGGGGGCAGATGATTATCCCGCCTACCGATTCGTTTGAACCAATGAGAAAACGGGAGAAATGCATGCTAACCGCCGCTGCCATCATGACAGAAGATGTCGTTACCATTCACCCAGAATGTCCGGTTCAAGAAGCAGTTGAAATATTGGTCAGCGAGCAAATTAGCGGTCTGCCAGTGACCGATGACCAAGGCAAGCTGGTGGGCATTGTGACCGAGTTTGCCTTGTTGGCCATCGCTTACGATCCGCAGGTGTTGTCCGATAGTGTTTCTCAGCATATGACAACCGAGATTGTGAGCGTCGACGTGCATCAGTCCGTGAGTCACGTAGCGGATCTTTGCCTACTGCATCGAGTTCGTCGTGTGCCCGTTCTCAAAGATGGGCGCCTCGTCGGACTGATATCGCGACGTGATGTGCTGCAGGCTTTGTATCAGTCACACGTCCCCGCCTTCACTGCCTAAATTTTATTACAGATGTTTACTTAAAGTGAAAACAGGTACGCCCAGTGCTGGCCGATTTGGGCCGGAAAAGCCCACTCCATCTGCGTCTCAACCAAGTTTCGTTGTGAGCCGCCGCGGTGCGGAAGCAGGGGCTGTTTTCTCGGGCTTTACCGGCTTCATGGAAGCCCCGTTTTCAGTTTGAGATGTTTACCATTTATCGATAGGAGATTAGCAAGATGTTCCCGAGCTGGGCTGAGAGAAAAATCGAGGGTTCCACACTAGAATTGTTGGCTGGAGTCATTATTCTAGGAATGCTCGCAGTCCTGCTGGTGCCTCTGGTTGCCCTGTCCAATCCGCATGCCCGGGAACATCTAGAAGCCCGTCACACTGCCGCGCTGAAGGCGGCTGTGGACCGCTACTACATCGAAAACAACGACTGGCCTGCGGACCTGGCGGAATTGGTGCCCAACTATGTCCCGGAAGGGATTCCCACGCCGCCCTACGGCGGTGTCTATCACTTCAGTGCCACCACGAATCGCGTGCTGCCTGCTCCGTAATAGGAAGCGGGTCATCTCAAAACACGTTCTCAGCAAAGTTCCCTACCAACCTCTTGTGACTGCGTCACATCGGTAGGCTGCGCCAACCGATGCCACCCCGGCCATACCAGCCACTCCGGTCGTACGGCAGGCAGTGGATCTTCTGGCTCGCAAAACGGCGGGCAGCCCCCAGTTTCTCAGTCGGATGCCCCCGGACGCGGCCGATTGTGGCGACGATAGGGGGCTAGCCGCGAAGGCGGATTATGTCAAAATTCAGTGTTTGCCGGCAAGCGCTTGGTTGGCAGGTCGGTTTCAGGGCACGTTCCCCAGCCGATCGGTGTCGTGATTTTTTTCGGCCGCTGGATACTTCCAGGGTGGTGCTGGCAGAGGCTGGAAGTTCAGTCGCGATGGCACACACCTTGCTGCCGACCGAACGGCCGGGAAGTAACGTACTCCAGACAGCTTGTTTTGAAAGGATGTCCCTTGTTCCTGCAGCGTTTAGGCACCGGGCTTTTGATGGCCGCGATCTGCTGGGCCGGTTTGTTGGTCTATGTTCAGCCACTCCAAGCAGCTGGCCAGGTAGTCGCCTATGCCGGTCGTCCCTTTGGCGTGGGGCGGGTCACGGTAGATACCCTGACGACCGTTTCACCCTCTGGGAAGCGAACGGACGTGTGATGTATCCGGTGCAACGGCAGGAGCCGGTGCGGCGGTTGGTGCGGCAGCTCTTGAAGATCAAAACACCTCGCCCAGTGACTCTTTATTTCTTGTTTTCAGGGGATACTCCTTTTGATGTTTCAGTTTTTGCCCCGCAAGAGCAGGGCCTGCGGGTGCGGCCCCTGACCGACAATGCCGGGCACGATCGCCTCTTGGGGCAGTGGTGGCAAGCGCTCACCGGCCGGCTCCGCAGTCTGCAAAAAGACCCCGTGTATGCCCCCGTTGTAGAGAACTTTTTAGTGGCTAGTGTCGGGCGTCGTCTGCAACGCGGTCTGCCCCAACCCGCGCTGGGTCGGTTGCTCTGGAACAAGCAGCAAAACAGTGTGTTCGGAGATCTATTTTTAAGTGAGGCGTACCAGCTACAAATCGATCGCGACCTGGTCATGCACAGCATCCCTGGGGCACCTGCAGCCGAGAGCTTGCCCCAGGAAATCGCCTGGGCAGTACCGGAGAGTGCCGGGGCTCCACCGGAAGATCTGGAGCCCCTGGCAGCGCATGTGCCGGCGGAGTGTTTTTATGTGCGGTTTGGTAATTTCTTAAATTACTTTTGGTTTCGCGAACTGAATAAAAAATGGCAAGGTGATTTGGGCAATATGATTCTCCGGCGGGCCGTTGAGCGGGGGGCCACCGCTCGGCTGGAGCAGCAGCTCTCCTTGCGGGAGTCGGCCCTGGCCAAAATCCTGGGGCCGCAGGTGATCGCCGATGCGGCTCTGATTGGGTTGGACCCCTACCTCCAGCAAGGGGCGGCTCTTGGCATCTTGTTGCAGGCCAAGAATAATTTTTTACTTTCCCAGGATTTGATGCGCCAGCGGCGCGGGGCCTTGCAGAAATTCTCGGCGGCCACGGAGTCTACCGTTCAGCTGGCCGGGCAGGATGTTTCCCTGGTGGCCACGCCGGATGGACGGGTCCGCTCCTATTATTCCCAGCGAAAAGATTTTCATCTGGTAACGACCTCCGCCAGCTTGATGGAGCGTTTTCTTTTGCTCCCTGCGGAGGCTTCAGGAGGAATGAAGTCTGATCGTGTCAGTCTGGCCCAGCTGCCCAGTTTTTGGCGGGCCCGCCAAAAACTGCCCGTGGAGCGGG
>CAMYJY010000261.1 GCA_947258835.1 uncultured Pirellulales bacterium | reverse complement strand
TCTTGTCAGTCCTCTGTCAGAGCACGGCACCCGGGCTGATTGCCTGGATGCTCAGTGTGACGATCGTCGCCTACAACAGCTGGCTCAAACACACCTGGCTGGGGCCGCTGGCCTTGGGCCTCTGCCGTGCGGGCAATGTGCTGCTGGGGATGAGTCCGGTCATCATCCAATTGGGCCCTGAAAAATTTTTGGTTTTGGATACACCGTTGGCACCCTGTTTGGGGGTTGGTTGTTATGTGGCGGGGGTGGCCTGGTTTGCTCGTGAAGAGCAAACCACCAGCCATCGCGGCCCGCTGCTGTGGGGAATGTTGTTGGTGTTGGCTGGATTGGTGGTTTCGGCAACGGCACCTTGGTGGGAGTTTGCCGCGGGGCGATTGTTGTGGTCCGGTTGGGTCTGGCTAGCGGTGTGGTTGGGGCTAGGATTTGCGGTACTGCCAAAGTTTTTTCACGCTTGGAAAAATCCCGTGGCTGAGCGTGTGCAGCGGGCGGTGGGCTGGGCGCTGTTGCTGATCATCCCCATGGATGCGGTTTGGTGCTGGGGCTATGCGGGTTGGGCCCTGCCGGTACTGGCCTTGTGGGTGCCGGCCTGGCTGCTGTCTCGGAGACTGCCACTAACCTAAGTGAGTTGCTTGCCATGCGGATAGGTTATCACACGAATGGATTGGCACATCACAGTCTGCCCAGCGCCCTGCGTTTGTTGGCGGATTTCGGCTACCGCAGCGTGGCGATTACGCTCGATCATGGGGCCCTCAATCCGTACGCCCCGGGACAGGCCCAGCACTTGGCTGACATGCAGGCCTTGCTGGCCGAGTTGGGGCTGCGGACGGTCGTGGAAACGGGGGCCCGTTATTTGCTGGATCCAGTGCACAAGCATCAGCCTACTTTGGTCAGTTCCAAGGCCGCTGGCCGGCCGCGGCGGGTGGAATTCTTACGCCATGCGGTGGATGTGGCGGCGGCGCTGGGCAGCGATTGCGTTTCGTTATGGTCGGGACAGTTGCCCGCGGGAGACAGCCGCGAAGCTGGCCTGCGACGTCTTACCGAAAGCCTCTCCTATGTGTTGGAGTACGCCGATCGCCAGCATGTCATGTTAGGATTCGAGCCGGAACCGGGCATGTTGATTGATACGATGGACAGTTTTGCTGAGCTGTTGGAGAGGATCGACGCGCCCCAACTAGGGCTGACGCTCGACATTGGCCATCTGCACTGCCTGGGGGAAACGCCGATTGCGGAGGTGATTCACCGTTGGGCCGACCGCTTGGTCAACGTGCACATTGAGGACATGCGCGCGGGCGTGCATGAACACTTGCAATTTGGCGAGGGGGAAATAGACTTCCCACCGGTGCTGGCCGCTCTGGCCGAGGTGCAGTACGGTGGGGGACTGCACGTCGAACTAAGTCGGCATAGCCACGTGGGTCCCATGGCGGCCCGACAGGCTTATGCCTGCTTGCATTCGCTACTGAAAGAGAGTCAATAAATATGTCGGAACACGTTGTCTTGCTGTCTTTACCCGGTTTCCGGGCTCAAGATTTAGCTCGGATGCCGCGGCTGCGGGAGCTGGTGGCAGGTGGAGATCGAGCAGAGCTGGTCCCCGGATTTCCGGCGGTGACCTGCACGGTACAGGCCAACATGACTACTGGGCTTCCACCGCAAGCGCACGGTGTGGTGGGCAACGGTTTTTATTGGCCCGAGCGGGAGCAGGTAGAAATGTGGACCTCGGCCAACGATTGCATTGAGCGTCCGCAGCTGTGGGACGTACTGCATCAGCACGATCCCTCGCTGCGCTCGGCGGTTTGGTTTCCGCTGCATAGTAAGGAGTGCGGCGCCGATTATGTGTGTCTGCCCGCGCCGATTCATGAGCCGGATGGGAGCGAATCGCTGTGGTGTTACACCCGGCCCGAGTCGCTATATTCCGAGCTCATGGAAACCTGGGGCCATTTTCCGCTGCAGCATTTTTGGGGGCCGTTGGCCAACATCAAGTCCTCTGCCTGGATTGTGGACTCAGCCAATGAGGTAGCGCGGCGTTATCGACCCAACTTGTTTTACGTATATCTTCCGCATCTGGACTACGCTGCACAAAAGTTTGGTCCGGACGCGGCCGAGGTCCAGCAGGCCTTGGTGGATTGCGACGATCAGCTTGGTCGCATGATCGATGGTTTTGCGGAGGCCTATGGCGACGAGCATGTATTGTGGCTGGTTGCCAGTGAGTATGTCATTACGCCGGTGGATCACGTCAGCTATCCCAACCGTGCGCTGCGCGACGCTGGGCTGTTGGCGGTGTGCGAGAAAGCGGATGGTGAGCATCTTGATCTAGCCGCGAGTCGCGCTTGGGCTCTAGCGGATCATCAAGTGTCCCATGTGTTTACTCGTGATGGGGAGGCCTTGGCCGAGGCGCGGCGTGTGCTGGGCAATTTGCCTGGCGTGGAGGAAGTGCTAGCCCGCGACGAGCTGGACAAGTACGACCTAGCCCATCCGCGGTGCGGCGACTTGGTGGTAGTTTCCACGTCCGACAGCTGGCAGGCGTATTATTGGTGGCAGGACGATGCGCGGGCGCCCGGTTTTGCGCGCACCGTGGATATCCATCAAAAACCGGGCTACGACCCGGTGGAAATGTTTTGGGACCCAGTCCACAAGGGCATTCCGCTGGATGCGAGTCTTGTCCGCGGTTCGCATGGCGCGCCGCCGCATCAGTCCAGCCAGCGCGGCGTTCTATTAAGTTCCGAGAAGGGCGTCTTTGTCGAGCGCCCACTGGCGGATACCGACGTAGCAGACATCGTACTCCGGCAGTTCAGAGTCTAAAAAGGTGTCAGGAACCTTTTATTGAATGCACAATGAAAGGCAAATAAAGGTTCCTGGCACGAATGGCACTGTCGTATTTCATTTTAGGCGCAGTCTGGTCTATGACTAAAGCGAGATTTGGTATAAATTTCGCTTAGCTTCGAGTGCGGTTTTATATT
>CAMYJY010000260.1 GCA_947258835.1 uncultured Pirellulales bacterium | reverse complement strand
CCAGTGGTCTAGATTCCCGCCTGCGCGGGAATGACGTGGAATAATGCGGGAATGACGTGGAATAATGCGGGAATGACGTGGAATAATGCGGGAATGACGGAGGAGAGCGGCGGGAATCCAGCGGATAGGCTGGCGCGAACCTCCTCCTTTTCTTCTGGGACAAATCATTACCAGCGTTGGGTGCCACCTGCGGTGCTCTTAATCGTTGACTGCATTATATTCCGCTGGCGATTCCACGACACCACTAACTTACCGGTACAGCACGCATCTAGTGGTGATGAGGGACCTGACCGGTGTGCGGAACTCCGGCAACGAGTGTGCGGATCAGCGCGCGTGCCCCGGGCCGAAGAGGTCTGGGGCCAGATATTTTGGCGGGCGGAATCGATGCTCTGAGCCATGTATAGCGATGCGCTGGGCACTTTCCAGCCCGCGCAGGAAGCACGCCCCTGGCTTTGGCACCTCAATTGCACACGTCCGTGGCAAAGGCCGGGCGGGGTACCCAGCGCGGCCTAGCCGCAACCAAAGTTCTTGCTTGGACTTCATGGAAGCCTTATTTTCAGTTTGAGTTTTTACTTCTGAAAGAACGGCCTGTGGCCGTTTTTTCAGAAACTGCAGAAAGAGGAAAGCCCCGATGCAAGGTGCAACATTTGCGACCCTGGATGGCAATGAGGCCGCCGCTTATATCGCCCACCAGCTCAGCGAGGTCATCGCTATCTACCCCATCACGCCAGCCTCTCCCATGGGAGAGTTGGCCGATGCCTGGTCCTGCCGCGAGCGCGAAAACATTTTTGGCGCTGTCCCCGATGTGGTTCAAATGCAGAGTGAAGCCGGTGCTGCCGGCGCCGTGCATGGGGCGCTGCAGACAGGGTCCCTCACGACCACCTTCACCGCCTCGCAGGGGCTGTTGTTGATGCTTCCGGAAATGTACAAGATTTCCGGCCAACTGCTGCCCACCGTGTTTCATGTATCCGCACGGTCCCTCGCCACCCACGCCCTCTCTATTTTTGGGGATCATAGCGATGTGATGGGGGCGCGGTCCACGGGCTGGGCCATGCTGGCCTCCGCCAGTGTGCAGGAAGTCCAAGATTTGTCCTTGATCGCACACGCCGCCACCCTGCAGTCGCGGGTGCCGTTTCTCCACTTTTTTGATGGTTTTCGCACGTCACACGAAGTGAGCAAGATCGAGTCGATTTCGCCTCAGGTTGTCCGCCAGATGATCCAGGATGAATGGGTCACCCAGCATCGCCAGCGGGCACTCAACCCCGAACACCCCACGATCCGCGGCACGGCCCAAAATCCCGATGTGTTCTTCCAGGCCCGCGAAGCAGCAAATACCTATTACGATACGCTGCCGGATATCGTCCAACAGACGATGGATCGTTTGGCCCAAAAAATCGGTCGCGCTTATCATCTGTTCGACTACGTGGGGGCTCCGGATGCCCAACGGGTCATCATCATGATGGGATCGGGCATCGGCGCCGCCGAGGAGGCCGTCGCGCAGCTGAGCCAACAGGGAGAAAAGGTGGGGCTGGTCAAGGTACGGCTGTACCGCCCCTTCGATGCAGCACGTTTGGTGGCCGCGCTGCCCACCTCCGTGCGGCGGATTGCCGTGCTCGACCGAACCAAAGAACCCGGTGCCTTGGGAGAGCCGCTGTACCAAGATGTCGTGACCGCGCTGGCCGAACATGGACACCCGCTAGGCCAAAGGTCGGAGGTCGCTTCCTCCATCGTGATTGGCGGTCGCTACGGTCTCTCCTCCAAAGAATTCACCCCGGCCATGACCCGCGCCGTCTTTGACGAGCTCAAACGCGACGACCCCAAGCTGCACTTTACCGTGGGGATCCACGATGACGTGACGAATCTCAGTTTGCCCTGGGATCAAGATTTTTCCGTGGAGGCTGCGGATGTCACCACGGCTGTCTTCTACGGACTCGGTAGCGATGGAACGGTGGGAGCAAGTAAAAATTCCGTGAAGATCGTGGGCGAGGAAACCCCGCTCTACGCGCAAGGGTATTTTGTTTACGACTCCAAGAAGTCCGGCACCGTTACGGTCTCGCATCTCCGCTTCAGTCCGCGTCCCATTCAGTCCACCTACCTGGTAGACCAGGCAAAGTTTGTTAGCTGCAGTCAATTTAACTTTTTAGAGCGGCTCGACATCTTAAAAGAGGCTGCTCCCGGGGCCACGTTCTTGCTCAACAGCCCCCACGATGCGGCCCAGGTGTGGGAACATTTACCCCGTGAGACTGCTTCTTCGCGGCTTCCCAGGTGCTCCCGCAACAGGAAGCAATCGACCATATCAAAGAGGCCATTCGCAAGACGTACGGACGTCGGGGGAAGTCCGTGGTAGAAAAAAATAACGCGGCGGTAGACGCTGCCATTGCGGGACTCCAGGCCGTGGAGGTGCCGACCAAGGTCACCAGCAAAAAGCAGCTGCTGCCTATTCTCTCCGCTACCAACGGGTCGCCGGGGTCGGAATTCTTCAATCGCGTCACGGCAGTGATCAGCGCGGGGCAGGGCGACAAGCTGCCGGTCAGTGCTTTGCCCGTGGATGGTACCTTCCCCACGGGGACCACCCGCTTCGAAAAGCGGAGCATTGCCGATGAGATACCCATTTGGGATCCCGAAATTTGTGTGGATTGCGGGCTGTGCGCCTATGTGTGTCCGCATGCCGCAATTCGGATGAAGGCCTACCCTGGCCAGGAAGTCCCCGGAGCCCCGGCCAGCTATCCCACCAAACCCTGGAAAGGCAAGGATTTGCCCGGCCACCTGTTGACCGTCCAGGTAGCCCCGGACGACTGCACGGGCTGTGGTGTTTGCGTCGAAGTGTGCCCCGCCAAAAGCAAGGAACGCCAACGTCACAAAGCCATCAACATGCTGCCCAAGGCCGAGCACCTGCAGCGCGAACGTGCCAACTTTGATTTCTTCCTCACGGTTCCCGAGCTGGATCGCGACTCCTTCAAACCGGATATCGTCAAGCGATCGCAACTGCTGGAGCCGCTGTTTGAATTCTCAGGAGCCTGCGCTGGCTGTGGCGAAACGCCCTATCTCAAATTGCTGAGCCAACTGTTTGGTGACCGCACCATCGTGGCCAACGCCACCGGGTGTTCCTCCATTTACGGCGGGAATCTTCCCACGACCCCCTGGTCCCAAAATAGTGCGGGACGCGGCCCAGCTTGGTGCAATTCGCTGTTCGAGGACAACGCGGAGTTCGGCCTGGGCATGCGTCTGGCGATCGACAATGCCCATGAATTGGCCCGGCACTTGCTCCAAAAACTCGCCGGGGATTTGGACGCGGAGCTGGTCCAGTCCGTGCTGCAGGAGCAAAACACTGACAGCAAAATTCCTCCGCGGTTGTCTGAGCTCAAGCAACGCCTGGAGGGGATCGACCGCCCCGAGGCACAGCAACTGGCGTGCGTCGTGGATGCCCTCGTGCCCCGTAGCGTGTGGATCGTCGGGGGCGACGGTTGGGCCTATGATATTGGTTTTGGCGGTCTGGATCATGTGCTGTCCACCGACCGCAATGTCAACATCCTCGTGCTCGATACGGGCGTGTACTCGAACACGGGAGGACAAGCTTCCAAAGCCACCCCCCGCGCCGCGGTGGCCAAGTTTGCCGCTTCGGGAAAACCGCTGCGGAAGAAAGATTTAGGGATGCTCGCCGTTTCTTACGGCCATGTGTACGTAGCTCAGGTTGCCATGGGGGCCAACCCCGCGCAAACCTTACGAGTGTTCCGGGAAGCCGAAGCCTATCCAGGCCCTTCCCTGATCCTGGCCTACAGTCAATGCATCGCCCACGGCATCGATATGACGAAGGGCATGACGCATCAAAAGGATGTGGTGCGCTGCGGACTGTGGCCGCTCTTTCACTACGATCCCGCACTGGCTCAAAATGGCGAGCATCCCTTCCATTTGGATAGCGGGAAGCCAACTATGGCATTCCAGGATTTTGCCAGTCAAGAAGCTCGTTTCGCCATGATTGCCCAATCCGACAAAGAGCGTGCCGACCGTCTGTTTGATCTGGCACAGAAGGATATTGACGATCAATGGCACTACTACGAGCAGATTGCCAACGTCGAACGAGACATCCCAGCCACTCCCTAAGTTGCCGAGGAAGCAAATAAATGAATGTTGACTTAACGACGCGTTATCTTGGTTTGAACTTGGCGAATCCTCTGGTCGCCTCGGCCGGGCCCTTGACGGGGGACTTGCAATCGCTGCGGAGTTTGGAAGATGCAGGTATTGCGGCGGCCGTGTTGCCCTCGCTGTTCGAGGAGCAACTGCAGCACATGGAGCAGCAAGTGCAGGCGCTCTATGAAGACCAAAACAATGCTTTTGCCGAATCCGACTCGCTGTTTCCCGACCTAGCGGACTACGACATTGACTATAACATCGGGCCGCGGGACTACTTACGGCAAATTGAGTCTGCCAAGCAAGCCGTTTCCATTCCCATTATCGGAAGCTTGAATGGGTCTTCCCAGGGAGGCTGGACGCAACACGCCAAGGCCATGGAACAAGCGGGGTTGGACGCGCTGGAGCTGAATATCTACTTTGTCCCCACCGACCCGACGGTCACGGCGGCCGAGGTGGAAAAACGGTATGTCGACCTGGTGGCCTCGGTCAGCGACGCGATTTCCATTCCCCTGTCGGTAAAGATTGGGGCCCAATTCAGCAGCCTGCCAAATTTTGTGGCCCAGCTGTCGGAGGCCGGTGCCGATGGAATTGTGCTCTTCAACCGCTATCTGGAACCGGATATCGATCTGCACACGCTGCAAATCACACCGCAGCTGATACTCAGTAGCCGGCACGAGTTGCGCTTGCCGCTGCGTTGGATTGGTATTATACGAGATCAGCTGTCGCTTTCCCTAGCCGCGACCAGCGGTGCCCACTGCGGTGAGGATGCCGTCAAGCTCTTGCTGGTGGGGGCCGATGCGGTCATGTTTACCTCGGCACTCTTGAAATACGGAGCCGAACACGTTGGCGCGGTGCTGAACGATGTGCGCGACTGGTTGGTAGACAACGAGTACGAATCGGTCGAACAGCTCAAGGGAAGTATGAGCTACGACAACTATTCCAATCCGGGAGAACTGGAGCGTGCCAACTACATGAAGGCACTGGTCTCGTATACCGCCAATTCATAGCTGCTCAAACTGAAAACAAGGTCTCCATGAAGCCGGTACAGCCTGAGAAAACTGCCCCCGTTTCCG
>CAMYJY010000259.1 GCA_947258835.1 uncultured Pirellulales bacterium | reverse complement strand
CCTCCGGAGGAGGACGCGGATTTGTATTATGCGGCCCGGCGGCAGCTGCACGTGGATTGGCAAGACCTTGCCGATCGGATCGCCCAAGATCTGCCTGAGCAAGCCGCGCGGGCCAGGCGCCTGGTGAGCCAGCTGCAGAAGCTCCGCAGTCGTATCGCGCTCACACGCATCAATCGTGATGTGGCCAACTTTGCCTACTGGAAGACCCGCACCGAGGTCGAACAAACCGATGCCGCCCTCCGGGCGCGTGCCTTGGCCTATCAAGGTTGGCGCGCCTTTCAGGAACGGGCCGATCTGGTGGGCGCCCGCCGATTGTACGAACAAAGCTTTGAGCTGTGGGCAGTCGTGTTGGCGGACTACCCAGAACTGATGGATGACACCACCACCGGTGCCGATATTATGGAATATGTCGACCACTACCAAGCGATCTTAGAGCAGTTGGACCTGAGTCTGGCGGATGCGGAGATTGACAGCAAATTTCCGCTGTGGAAGCTGGTGGAACTCAATGACGGCGACCGAAACTATGTGGAAGAGATCGCTGCCCATCGGCGGCGGCAAAAATCCGCGGAATAGTCTTCGCGCGCCAGCACGACTTCGAGGCGACTTCGTTTTTCCGAGTTTCTCCGCTTGCGTCTGGCCGCGGTTCAGTCCACTAGGGTAACGACCAACGAGAGCGGGCCAACTTAGTCGAGCGGTAGCTCTACCGGCCTCGCAGGGGACCGAGGCTTGGCCTCGGAAAAATTATGCGAATTGTGGTATGCGGGGCAGGTACGGTGGGAGGCTCCATTGCCTCGCTCTTATGTTTGCACGGTCACAGCGTGACCATTATTGACGCCGACGCAAGTCATGTCCGTCAGATTGACGAAGCCTATGATGTGCGCGGCATTACGGGGTCGGCCTCCCAGTCGAGTGTCCTGTTTCAGGCAGGTGCGGGAAGTGCCGATCTGTGCCTGGCCGTGACCGGCAACGACGAGGTCAATATCCTCTCGGCCAGTATGGCCAAGGCCATGGGAGCCAAGCGGGCGGTGGCCCGCGTGTACGCGCCCGTATTTCGCGATCTGAGCACGTTTGACTACCAACGCCATTTTGGTGTCGATCGTTTGTTGAGCCTGGAACATCTGACGGCCTTGGAGCTGGCCCGTGGTATTCGCCATCCTGGTTCCGTGGCCGTGGAAAACCTGGCGCGCGGTGACTTGGAAGTGCATGAGGTCTTGGTTACCAGTGCCGAAAAAGGCGTTGGCCAGCCACTGAAACAACTGACCATGCCACCCGGTGTGCGGATGGGGTCGATCCATCGCGAGGGCCAGACGTGGATCGCCGGTGCCGAGGATAAAATCCAAATTGGCGACCGCCTCACCATGATTGGTAAACAGGCTGCTCTGGACGAGGCCAAAGAACTTTTTTGTCCACACTCCAATACCAAGAGCGGAGTGGTGATTGCGGGAGGGGGCGAAACAGGCTACCACTTGGCAAGTTTGCTGGACGGGCCGCGCTTTGGTGTGGTGTTGATGGAGCAGGATCGCCAGCGCTGTGATTTTTTGGCCGGTCATCTCAAGCACACCACCGTTGTTAACAGCGATGCCACCCGCCACGCCAACCTCGAGGAAGAACGCGTGGGCAGTGCCGACGTGTTTGTGGCCTGCATGGGCGAGGATGAAAATAATATCATGGCCGCGGTCGAGGCCCACGATGTGGGCGCGCAGACGATTATGGCCCTGGTGGGTCGACCGGATTATGCCCATGTGGTGGGCAAATTGGGAATTGACCTAGCCGTCAGCCCGCGGGAAGTTGTGGCCAAGCAGGTCCTGGGGTACTTAACGACAGGTCCCGTGGTCTCCAAAACCCGTCTGAGCGAGGATGGAGAGCTCAGTATTTTAGAGATCGACGTGGTGGCTGGTGCGGCGGTTACCGAGCATGTGTTGGCCCTCTTAAAATTGCCCGAGCAATGCCTGATTGCGGCAGTGATTCGTGAGGGTTTTGCCAAGGTACCCGGTGGTGACGATAGCCTGATACCGGGGGATACGGTGGTGGTGCTGGTGGCCAATGCTGCCGCCGACCAATTGGTGTCTTTGTTTGCAGGGCCCAAGACATGAATCTCCGTCTGATCTCGAGATTCCTCGGCACCATCTGCTGGCTGGTGGGCCTGATGATGGGTTTCAGCCTACCGGCCGCCTGGCCGGCTGTTGGGGGGCAGAGCCAGTTTGAAGCCAATGGTTTCTCTGCCTTGATGGGTTCCATTCTCTTGTGTGGGGTGATGGGTTTGGCCTTCCATTGGGGCGGGCGGAGGGCGCCGGCGGCATTTTACCGTAAAGAGGCGATGGCCATCGTTGGTTTAAGTTGGGTACTGGCCACGCTGTTGGGGGCCTTTCCGTATTACTTTGGGGGGGTTATCTACACCTGCGACGCCGGCCAAGAAGTCCGCATGGGGCTGGCGGAGTGCCTGTTTGAGAGTCAGTCGGGCTTCAGCACGACCGGCGCTACAGTACTCACCGATGTTGAAAATCCTGCGTGGGTGCCCCGTTGTTTATTGTTTTGGCGCTCCAGCACGCATTTCCTGGGGGGGCTTGGAATCATCGTGCTGTTTGTGGCCGTGTTGGGCCAAGGTTCTGCGGGCAAGGCTCTGATGCGGACCGAAATGCCGGGGCCTCAAAAGGAAGGTTCCCAGGAGCGGATGCAGCATACGGCCTGGCGGTTTGCGGCCATCTACTGCGTGCTCAATGGGATCTTGATGGTGGTGCTCAAGCTGGAAGGCATGACCTGGTTGGAAGCGACGTGCCATGCCTTTGGTACCATGGCCACGGGGGGATTCAGCACCCTCAACGGTAGCCTCGGTGGGTTTGGCTCGCCTGCCATGGAGTACACGGTGATTTTGTTTATGGTGCTGGCCGGTACCAATTTTACGTTGCTCTACCTGACTCTGCTGGGCCAGCCGGGCAGGCTGTTTCAGGATCCCGAGTGGCGCACCTACGCGGGGATCATTGGGGTGG
>CAMYJY010000258.1 GCA_947258835.1 uncultured Pirellulales bacterium | reverse complement strand
CCGAGATGATCTGCCAATCCGTTTTTTGCCAGGTTGCCTCAGGACGGCCTCGGACGACGGCCTCGGATAGTTGTGCCGGATCGTTCTCGGCCAGCTCCAGCACCGCGCGGAAATCGGTCGTGTCCGCCAGCACGACTGCCGTGCAGCCCCCGTAAGAGCACCAACACAACGACCAAATCAGTAGTTTTCGTGGGCTGAAACTCATGGTTTGCCTAGGTTTTGGTTTTGCTGAGCTAGCGGCCGGAGGCCGCCATCTCAGGGATGCACGGGTTGCGCTGCCAAGAGCGTGGGGGCCAGCGCCAATCCGTCACCCCAGCGGTAGGACCAATTCTTGAAAAAGAAACCCGTCACCTGCACACGCCGGGAATCACTGCCGGAAAACCCTGACGGCAGGCGCAAGCAATACACCACCAACGGCGTTGGCCCTCCCCCAGCCGGCCGAATCCAGAGGCGGTGGTAGGTCGCGATGCCCAGTGAATTCTCCCCTGGGGATTGGACCTCTGCTCGCAACACGGTGCCCTGCACGGTAACTACGCGGCCGCGATACACCTGGGGCTGCTCCAGTAATTGTACCACGGAAACTTTTGTTTTGTCGGCAGCCGGCAATTGCTGGGGGTCGGCTTGTTGCAGGCGGGCCAAAATATTCAGCCATGCCTCCCGCTCCGCAGCGCGGAAGTAAGTCCGGTCTATAACCCGGTCCAGACCCGGCACGGAGGACTCCGCGGATCCTAGGCCTCGCTGCGCAACACGCTCTGTCGGGTCCTGCCTACCTTGCTGGCCGCTGGATACCTCCAATCCGATTTCGGCATCAGTACTTCCGGCACTCTCGCCAGAAAATTTTTCCAGGCCGTCTCTTTCGTTTTCAGCAACAGAAAACCAACGGCCCAACTGCTGTGTCGTGTCCGGGTGGCTGAAGTGACGCATGGCCAGCACGACAAGCCCCAAGGACACCAGCAACATCCCCATCCGCCAGCGGAACCACCACAGCGAGCGGCCGCGCCGTGCTGGTGGTTGGTCGGTGGGAGGGCTTGGTTTTTGAAAACGTAGCACGGCTCTTTCCACAATCGGCTATCGGAAGCATCGAGAGTACGTACTCCCGCGTAGCAAATGCCCCCGGTTTTCAGCTGTCCGGACACTGCCTGCTGGTGGCCCCTTCAGCCATGGGTTAGGATAAACGTTTTCGAGTAGGCCTGGCAAACAAATCTGCAGTTTCTGAGATAGCGGCCGGAGGCCGCCATCTCAGAAAGGAAAAAGGGAGTGCTTGGCGGCTAATTCATGAGCTTGTGGGTCCGCTTGGTTATTTTTTGAGTATGTTATGGACTGGCGTCTGGAAGCGTGTTCGTTGCGTGCTGCTGCGCCTGAGAGCAGACCGCAAAGTAGCAAGGACCACGGCAGCAACGGCCGCGGTGGCTCTGCTGTGTCGTGGTTGGTCTCCAGCCGGTTCATCTCTCAGGGACCGGTCAGGCGGCGATGGGGTTCTGTTGGCTGTGCCTGGGCCATGGTCGCGGTGGTCATTTTTCCTAGTGTGACCGTCTACACGGCCTACGGCCAGGGCATCCGCGCGAAGACCAGCGAGGCAGAAGATCTGGCGACCGCCTATGTGCGGGGTTTGCGGGACAGGGGTTGGCATGATGTGGTGCTCGACTACTTGGAGCAAGCTGCGGCAGATCCGATTGCCTCCCCGGAGTTTTTGGCTCGTGTGGGTTTGGAGCGGGCTACCACGCTAGCCGACCTGGCGCAACGGACCACCAATGGTCAGCAACAACAGCAGCTCAACAGCCAGGCGTCCGCGGAATTTCTCCGCTACGCCCAGTTGCATCCCGGCAGCAAATTAGAAATTATCGCCCTCAGTCGGGCCAGCAGTCTGCTGACCGAACAAGCGCTGCAAGCCCTCGACCAAGCAGGCCGTCTACCGCCCCCAGCGGATGATTCGCCAGTCGGTCCGCACGCGGCCGCGCGGCAGTTGTTGGTGGAGTCCAGTCAGGCCTTGGACTCGTTGCACAGCTCCGCGTCCAAACAACTCACAGCGCTGCCCACAGCCGACGTGCCTTTGCCAAGGATCGACCTGCGTTCGCTGCTGGAGAATAAGCAGGCCGAAGCGCACTTTCAACTGGCAAAAAACACCCTGCACTCGGCGCGCACCTACGCGGAAAAATCGGCAGCCCAGCAGCAGGCACTGCAGCGAGCGCTGGATAAATTCACCCAGCTCCAGGCAGCCTACCCGGATAAGCTGATAGGTTTTTATGGCCGACTCTACCAAGGCCGTTGCTATCAGGAATTAGGGAAGACCACCGAGGCGCTGGCGTGTTACCACGATCTGATGGACCAGCGGGTCACCAGTCCTGATTTCCGCCGGATTGTGGCCCGCGCCACACGGCGGTCCGCCGAATTGCATTTGGCCGCGCAGCAGCCCGCACAGGCCATTGCGGAGTCGCGGGCAGCGCTGGACGATGCCCGCCGTGAGGAACGTACCCATCCTGAATGGTTGGCCGTGGCCTTTCGTTTGGCCCAGGCCTACTTGGCCGTGGCCTGGGAAAGTGGCGGCACGGCCAACGGTAGCCAGGCCCAGCGACTTCGTGACGAGGCCCGCCAACTATTTCGCGAAGTGGCGCGGCACCCGGGCGAGTTCCAGCGTGAAGCGACTGTGGCTGCGGGGGCTAGCAACAGCCCGTCCATCCAGGTGCAGGATTTTGATGAGGCCTTCCAAGCCGGCCAAGCCGCCCTCCAACAGCTGCGTACGTCTCAGTTGGCGGACCAGCTGGCGGTTGAAAATAATCCTGACTCCTCCCCTGCCCTGCAAGAGCAAGTCCGTCGGCACCAGGGGCAGGCCAGGCATTATTTTGAGCGTTGTCTGAGCCTCACCGACGCCGATACCCCAGCTGAAAAACTGATGGCGGCCCGGTATTACCTCGGCTGGCTGTATTGGCAAACTGGCCGCTGGCCCGAGGCGGCGGTGGTGGGTAGCTTCCTGGCCCGCCGATTTCCAGAAGATCCCTTGGCA
>CAMYJY010000257.1 GCA_947258835.1 uncultured Pirellulales bacterium | reverse complement strand
GCCCAGCGTTTTGGCAAGCTGGTGTGTGTTTCATCCGCCGGAGGTGGCTCTGCCGATGGGGCGTGCTGGCCCGGTTCCAGCCCAGAGTTGGTGGGCAAAGTCGCATTCTCGCCGCTCGTTGCACCGGTGGCGGCTCCCGGGACGTCGGGCAAGCCGGGCAGGTTTTCATGCGGGTTGGGCTGCGACATCGCCATTGGCCCGTGTTCTGTGGGGAAAAATAATTACTTGGGCGGGATTGCGGGGCGGACGCCGGTGGTGTGCCTCAGCCGGCCTCAATGTCAGTACTTCCAAATTTCCGCCCGTTGCCGCCTAAGGGCCCGGGGCAATAAGCCGCCCGGGAACCGGCGCTTTTGGCAGCTATAGCACGTTGCCCGCACTCGGCTGCATGGGCCAAATTTGGAACTACTAAATGTAGTATAACCCCCGTTGGCTAGGGTTTGGGGGCAGGAGGGCACTTCAACGCTCCGGCACGGCCCCCGAAAAAATGTGCCTGCCTCCTGCCACACCCTGGATGAACGGCAAAAAAGAACCTAAAATGCCAGGCTTCTGTAACCGCACACACTCAAACCTAAAAGAGCACGATGGCGAAGAAATCTGGTGGTAAACGTAAGAAAAAGGTGGAGTCCGTGTTTCTTGTTTGTGAGGAAACGGGCGACTACAATTACACCCTGCGTCGTAAAATGGGGGGCGAAAAGCTGCGGCTGAAGAAATATTGCCCCCGCTTACGCAAACATACGCTGCACGTAGAGAAGAAAAAGTAGGCGGGGCCTTCCTCGTGGGGGCTGGGAACTGTTTGTTGGGGCTGGGAAACTGTTTTCACCATTCCCGCGTTTCCCCCGTTTGTCATTGCCGTGTCCGCCCCTCCGTCGCCGTGTGTCCGCCTATCCGCCGTGTCCGCCCCTCTCCGTCATTCCCGCGCAGGCGGGAATCCAGGAACCCAGCCGGGCCGCTGCCATCGCGATAACGCAACCTGCTCGCCGAGGGCAACCAGCCGTTGACCAGACAGGGCGGTAGTGCCGCCAACCACAGCGAGTTGCCGCAGGAAAGACAATGGCCCTCTCAGGGGGCCAAATTATCCCCACCATTTTTCACCACTCCCCACTGCCATGCCCAAACAATGGCGGCTCACAAATTGCGACCCCGCCGCGGCGGAAGCTTTGCGACAGGCGGCAGGCATACCGGCAGTGGTGGCCCAGCTGTTGGTTTCCCGCGGGATTCAGGACGCCCAGGACGCCAAAAGTTTTCTCAACCCCAAACTCACGGGGCTGCGAGATCCCAGCGAGTTGCCGGGGGCCACGGCAGCGGCAGAGCTGATCCACGCCGCAATTCAGGATCAGAAAAAAATCACCATCTACGGTGACTACGATGCCGACGGCATGACCGCCACGGCCATTCTGGTCCGCTGCTTGCGTTTGCTGCATGCCAACGTCGATTTTTACGTGCCTCATCGGCTGGATGAAGGCTACAGTCTGCATGCCGATGCCCTCCGCCGGTTGGCGGAGCAGGGGACGCAAGTCTTGGTGACGGTGGATTGCGGTGTCGCCAGCCTCCCGGAAGCTGAATTGGCCCAATCTTTGGGACTGCAGCTGATCATTACCGATCACCATCAGCTGGCCGAATCGTTGCCCGTGGCCGAGGCCATTGTACATCCTGGGATCTGCGACTATCCCTTTCCCGGCCTCTGCGGGGCGGCGGTGGCCTTCAAATTGGCCTGGGCCATTTGCCAGTGCGCGTGTGCGGGCAAGAAGGTGACCGATCGGCTGCGGTCCTTTCTGTTGCAGGCGGTGGGCTTGGCGGCCATTGGCACGGTGTGCGACGTGGTGCCTCTGGTGGATGAAAATCGCATCCTGGTTCGGTTTGGCCTGGATGCCTTAACCGCCAATCCCGTGACGGGCTTGGCGGCCCTGCTGCAACACACCAAATTAAGCGACAAACGGCGGCTGGAGGGCGAGGATATCGGGTTTGTGCTGGGACCCCGCTTGAATGCCGCGGGACGCCTCGGGCAAGCGGACCTAGGTGTCGAGCTGCTGACCACGGAATCCAGCGAACGCGCCCAGAAGATTGCCAAATACCTCGATGAGCTCAATGCACAGCGGCAGTCGCTGGAGCGGAGCATGTCGCGGGCGGCCACCAAACAGATTAAGGCCCTGGGCCCGCTGGATCAGGTGCCGGCGCTGGTGCTGACCGCGCATGATTGGCATGCCGGTGTGCTGGGAATCGTGGCCGGGCGACTGGCAGAAAAATACCATTGCCCCGTGGTGCTGATTGCTGGCGATCCCCTGGGGGTGAAACCGGGGATCGGCTCCGCCCGCAGCATTCCAGGGTTTAATTTGCATGAAGCGCTGGCCGCTTGCGGCCACCTGCTGGAGAGTCACGGAGGGCATGCGGCGGCAGCCGGCTTAAAGGTGCACGCCTCCCGGGTGGCTGCCTTTCGAGAGGCCTTTTGTCAGCTGGCGGCGGAGCAGATTGCGGCAGACGCGGGCCCGGCGGAAATCCAGGTCGACGCGGAGGCCTCGCTGCAAATGCTCACCCGCCAGACGGTGGAACAAATTGAAAGCCTGGCGCCCTTCGGGCATGGCAATAGTCGCCCCGTGTTGTGCGCCAGTGAAGTCCGCTTGCAGGGTGCCCCCCAACGCCTTGGCGCTACAGGACGGCATCTGGCCATGACTTTTGATCAACACGGAGTGCAGCTGCGGGCCGTGGCCTTTGGGGGCGGCGACTGGGAAGAGGAGTTGGCGCGCGTGGACGGCCCCCTCTCCATCGCCTTCCGTCCGGTCATCAATCATTGGCGGGGACGCTCCAGCGTAGAAATTCATCTGGATGACTGGAAAGTGGAGTGAAGGTCGGTGCGCGTGCCCTCCTCACCGGTCTAGCCACTACAACCCCGCGCGGCGGCGTCTGATGTCTCCAAAACTCAACGGGAGTTGTTGTTATTTTGCCACATCTGTTTTCCTAGGCGTTACATTTTAACGGGAATTTTTGCGCCGGGTCTTCCCATTGCCAACC
>CAMYJY010000256.1 GCA_947258835.1 uncultured Pirellulales bacterium | reverse complement strand
GGACAGCAATTCACTCTTTTTTTAAAAAACTACCAAGAAAATCCTGTGGTCGGCGAATTGCCTGTAGGAAACCGGATTTCCAGGCTCGTGATCCCGGGACCATTGGGCCTAGTTTTTCCGCAGTTATTGCCGCAGGCGCGTGGCAGATGGCCCATGTTCCTCAGGGAGCCCCGGTTCCCCTCCGCCACCTGCCTCAGACCTGTCCAACCTGTTGTTTTTTTGGAGACTAAGTGCCATGTGTAAAAAAATTCTACTCAGTGGAGTGCTGGCCGCCGGTGTGGCCGTGCTGTTGGCCGGCACCTCGGCCATGAGTTATCTGACCACCTCCTGTGAACGGGTCGCCCAGTCCGTCGAAGACAGCGTACCGCTGGAATTCCAAATCGATCGAGCCCGCAAAATGGTCCGTGACTTGGAACCAGAAATTCGCCGCTCCATGCACGTCATTGCCAAGGAAGAAGTCGAAGTCGAGCAACTCAACCACCGCCTCGAGGCCGGGGACTCACGCGCCCACCAAGAAAAGTCGGAGATCATGCGGCTCCAGTCCGACTTGCAAACGGGCCAATCCGTTTTCCGTTACGCCGGCCACGAGTACACCTCCCGTGAGGTTGAACAAGACCTGGCCCGTCGCTTTGCCCGCTATAAAACATCAGACGCCACCTTGGGCAGTTTGCGCGACATGCGGGCTGCCCGGCAGCGCAATCTGGATGCGGCACGCGAAAAATTGGCCGCGATGATGAGCGCCCAGCGGCAGTTGCTGGTGGAAGTCGAAAATCTGGAAGCCCAACTTAAATTGGTGGAAGTCGCCCAGGCTTCCAGCGATATCGTGCTCGACGATAGCCAGCTGGCACGGGCCAAGAGTCTGATGGCCGAGATCCGCGCCAAGCTCGATGTCGCAGCCAAGTTGGCCCATGCCGATACGAATTTTCACGATGAAATTCCCCTCCAAAATCCCGCGCCAGAGAATATCCTGGATCAGGTGACCGAGTATTTTGGAGTTTCCCAGGCCGCAGGGTCGACCCTGGCCACAATCAATCTCACCGACTAGAGCGTCGCAGGGCGGAGAAAACGATGGCACCGGTTGTTTGTCGAGGTAGTGTGGGTGGTAGGCAGTCCGTAACAGGCAGCTACTGTTCCTCGACATACTCTGCGTCATTCCCGCGTAGGCGGGAATCCAGAGACCTTGGTGAGTCGTTTAGATTCCCGCCTGCGCGGGAATGACATGATGGGGAGAGGGAATGACATGATGGGGAGAGGGAATGACATGATGGGGAGAGGGAATGACATGATGGGGAGCGGGAATGACATGATGGGGGGAATCGTAAGAACCATGAACCCAACAACATCCAGTAAGCGGCGTTTGCTTTGGATTGATGGTGTGGGCGGCTATCTCATTTGCCTTCGTGACGAAGTGCTGCTGGGACAGCCCGCGGAGGCGGACATTCCCATCCAGGCCGACTTGTCGCGGCGCCAGGCCACAATCCGCCGCGCGGGCGAGACGTATGTGCTGACTCCAATCCACCGGGTCGCGGTCCAGGGTCACGAGCTAACCGGTCCTACCGTGTTGGACCACAATGCCCTCATTGACTTGGGCGAGTCGGTGCGGCTGCGGTTCCGTCAGCCGCATCCCTGGAGCACCAGTGCGGTTCTGGCTCTGGAGTCCCACCACAAAACGGCCCCGGCCGTGGACGGCATTGTGTTGATGTCCGCCAACTGTGTGTTGGGGCCCGGTCCGCAAAGTCACATTCGGTGTCCCAGCTGGAGCGCTGAGTTCGTGCTCCATCGCCGCGGCGAAGACCTCCACTTTCGCACCGCGATGGACGTTCAGCTGGATGGCCAGGCAGCCGTTTCCTCGGGCGTCCTGGGAGGAACTTCCCGCGTGGAAAGCGAAACGGTGGCCATGAGTTTTGAGGAGCTGTGAAATGCCCTGCAGCCGTTAGAATACTACGAGCAAGTAATGTGTCCTTTTTCCTTCCTGAGTTGGCGGCCTCCGGCCGTTATCCCAGAAAGTGCAGCATGAAAACATCTCCCCCCGAATTTGAGCCTGAGCAGCAACCCGCGCAGCGCTTCACGCACGCCAGCGGTGCGCGACCCTTGGAGGGCTACACCATCAAACGGGGTGTGGGGCGAGGTGGGTTTGGCGAGGTTTACTTCGCGGTGAGCGATGCGGGCAAAGAGGTGGCCCTCAAGCACGTTCGTCATCAGCTCGATGTCGAGCTGCGGGGGGTGAAGCAGTGTTTGAATCTAAAACATCAAAATTTAGTGGCACTGTACGATATGCGCCAGGACGCCCAGGGGGATCACTGGGTGGTGATGGAGTATATGTCCGGTGAATCCCTGGAGCAGGTCCTCGATCGTCATCCCGCTGGCCTGCCCGAGCCGCTCTTGCGGCATTGGCTCACCGGCCTCGTGGCGGGTGTGGCCTACCTTCACGATCAGGGAATCGTGCACCGCGACTTAAAACCGGCCAACGTGTTTTTAGATGCCGGTGTCGTAAAAATTGGCGATTATGGCCTCTCCAAATTTATCGCGGACAGTCGCCGCAGCGGGCAGACCGAGAGCGTGGGTACCGTGCACTACATGGCCCCAGAGATCGCCAATGGTCGTTACGGTAAGGAAATTGATACCTACGCCGTCGGGGTCATGCTCTACGAGATGCTCACCGGCCAAGTGCCCTTCCAGGGTGAGAGTGTGGGGGAAGTGCTGATGAAACATCTCACGGCCCAGCCCGACCTGACGCCGCTGGCGGCACCCTACCGCGGCCTCGTCCAGCAGGCCCTGGCCAAAGATCCGCAAGCCCGCCTGTCCCGGGTTGACGAGTTGCTAAGCCAACTTCCGCCGGCGGCGAACGCGGTGACCTCTCCGCGGAAAACGGGCACCCCGCCTGCCCCTTGTGCACCGTTGCCGTCTGGCGATGGGACAGCGGCGGAGTCACCACCGGTCAGCGAGGAACCCATCGCCGCCGCACTGCAGCGGACTGGGCGCTGGTTGCTGGAAGAGATGCAGCCGCTGTCCCCTCTGACCAAGGCCATCGCTGCCTGCCTGCTGGTGGCCACGGGCTTGTTCAGCATGCG
>CAMYJY010000255.1 GCA_947258835.1 uncultured Pirellulales bacterium | reverse complement strand
GCAGCAAGCAAGTGGTCGATCACTTGCCGCAACGCCTGGAGGGGGTCTGCATAGCCCATCCGGAGCAAGATGGCGCTGTCGCCAACGCGACGCAACAGCACCAGCTTCAGGGCCCGCTCGGCATCGACCAGATGGCGCTGCAGATAGTCTGCCAGCTGGAGTTCCGCCTGCCTCTTGCAGGAGACGGGCGAAGCGCCCTTCATCAGATCGCCGCCGGCGTTGCGGCCGATCGCTTCGGCTAGTGAAAACTTCCGTTCCGACCGGATACGCCGTTCCAGTTCGGCATCGTCGAGATTCGTCGCTGGCTGTTTGTTGTCGCTCATCGTGATTGCAGCAGGGAGGTGATTTGAGTAAAGTATACGCTACAGGTCAGGCCGCGAAAATCTTAAAAAATCAAAAAGTGAAAATCCAATAACCAAGGGCATGTCCAACGACAAGTCCTCACCTCTTCAGAGCTAGAATTAAGGATTCTCCCTGGTAGACTGGCTGGAAATTAAAATTCCTATCATTTACTTGTTTGAGACCTGCAATTTGTCGTATAGTTAGGATATGGAGTCTATCGTTCGCAACGTGAAGGACATTCAGGCTGACGACCGTCGTAGCCTGGAGCATGTCGTAGGCCAACACTTGCAGGATAACCAGCAAGTGATCATTCGTGTGCTGACGGTTAGCGAAGCGCAAGCCAAGAGTGCTGGCGATGCACCAGCCAGCCAGCCAGCATTCGATGTCCTTCCCGACTGGTGTGACGTTTACGAAGGGCTTTCTGACGAAGAGATTGCTGAGGTTGAAGCGTCAGTCTTGGATCGGAGCAATTGGACTCGACCTTCTGCGTGACTCGCATGACAGCCTCTCTGCTCGACACCGATATTCTCTCCGAGGTTTTGAAAAAGAAGAACCCGCAGGTTGTCGCGCAGGCCGCTGACTATCTGGCTCAATATCAACAGTTTGAGATTTCAGCTATTACGCGTTACGAGGTCATGCGCGGCCTGAAGGAAAAACAGGCAGTCCGTCAGCTAGGCAATTTTGACACCTTCTGCCAGAAGGCCATCGTGCATCCTATCACGGAGGAGATTCTCGACCGTGCTTCCAACCTCTGGGCGGAGGCTCGCCAAGGTGGCCGTCCTTGTTCCGACCCAGACTTGATTGTCGCCGCCACTGCACTTGAGCGAGGTCGCATTTTGGCGACCGGCAACGTGAGGCACTATCAGTGGATAAAAGGTTTAACGATTGAAGACTGGCGATTTGTGCCGGACCGGGACTATCCTGCAAAGTAATAGTTTGTCACATGATAAAATACGGGGGCCGCGAAGCAAATGGCATCGATGCGACTGAGCACGCTGCCGTGGCTGTCGATAAAAGTCCCCGAGGTGACTTCACCACGGTCGCGTTTGATGGCAGCCATCGTCAGTACGCCGGCAGAGGCCATGACGGCGATCAGCACGGCCATCGCGCCGGCCTGCCACCAGGCGGTGAATGGCGTGGCCCAGTAGAGGGAAAGCCCCAGGACCGCGGTCGCTCCCGTCCCCGCCAACACACCTTCCCAACTCCGGGTTTCGTCGATGGTTTCGGCAATCAAGTGTTTGCCAAACAGGCGACTGGCCAGAAATTGCAGCAGTTCGGCAAACAGCACCAAGGTAATGAAAAATAACAGCAGTCTGGCGTTGCTATAAGCGCCGTCCGTGTGTGGGCACTCCAGGAACAGCAGCGCCGGAGCAAAGCTGAGGCAATACACGCAGACCAGCAGCCCAAACTGGATCTTGGCCACCCGTTCCAAGAAACGCTGGTAATCCCCCGAGACGGCGACCCGCGCGGCGATAAACAAAAACGCATATACGGGAATTAAGATGCTGTACAAACGGTAATAATTGAAAGCCACCAGCACAAATTGCATCGGTGTGAAGAAAAAGAACACCCAAAAGAGTGCGCGATGATCCCCGGCCCGGGTCGGTGTCAGCGTCAGAAACTCGCGGAGTGCCCAAAAAGACAGGCAACCAAACAAGACCACCGTCAAGATGGGTTGGAAAAAGGCGAGTCCCAGCACAATGCTAAAAAACCACCAAGCCTGCAAGCGGCTATTGAAGGCCTGGATCGTTTTTTGATCCAAACCCCAGGAGGTCTGCCGGCGGAGCCATTGACCGGCCAAGGTGGCTGCGGTCAGCAGTCCCAGCACGGTTCCCATCAGTGCCCAGTCTTTGATCATCCGATCCTATCTCCTGGTCAAAAGGTATCCCGCCAGCAACGCCACTCGCATCGCGCCAGCCACGGGGACTAGCGATCCCTCAGGCTCACGACGGCCCGCCGGGCACGATCTAAAAATTCTTGTTTGGGTTCGCCTGCCTCCAGCCACATGGGGGGGCCAAAAGTCAGGGAAGACAGCAAAGGGACCGGTAAAAACTCACCTCGTGGCAAGATGCGGTTCATGTTGTTGATGTGGACGGGGATGAGTTCTAGCTCCGGGCGTTTCTTGCTCAGGTAGTACAGGCCGCTTTTAAATTCGCCAATTCCCTCGCCCGGACTGCGACCGCCCTCTGGAAAGAGAATCAGCGAATGGGTATCACCAATCTCGCGGAGCATCAAATCCACCGGGCTCTGATGGACCTTGATTTCTTTGCGGTCGATCAGCATGGCGTTGAATACTTGGTGCAAATGCCGCCGCACAAAACCACGATCCCAGTAATCCTTGGCCGCGATGGGCCGGGTCAGCTGGCGGACCTCGCTGGGCAAGGCCGACCAAACGAGTACTACATCCAAGTGGCTGGTGTGATTCGCAAAATAGACCCGCTGACATTTCTCGGGCTGGCAATCGACCCAGCGCACACTGGCACCGCTAATAAAACGCGCGGTCCAGGTAAGTAATGTCTCGGTGATCATCGATTGGCAACTAATTTACGTAATAGGAGTAAAATGGGAAAGGCCGTTAAGCTGCCATGGTATCCAGGAGCGACAGGCTACGGTAGCGGGGGCAAGGGGGTCAGGAAGTTCAAGGGGGGCAGAGTTCAAGGGGGTCGGAGTTTAAGGGGGTCAGGCACATTTTTTCGGCGGCTGTGCTGGATGTGATGCCCCCGTTCAAGCCGAGGGCAGGCCCACGGCCTACAGCGCCGAAAAAATGAGC
>CAMYJY010000254.1 GCA_947258835.1 uncultured Pirellulales bacterium | reverse complement strand
AGGATGCGGGAATGACGGAGAGGATGTGGGAATTACGGAAAGGATGCGGCAGTGGTTGGTAACCAAACGGGGCGCCACCGCGGTACCGCGGGGCGCCCCATTCAAGAAACTCTCACACTCAAACGCTACGCGTTGGTCGCGAATATTTCTGCGTCATCCTGTCCGAGCAGAAGCTCGTCCAGCTCGGCATAGGCCGCGTCCAGCGCTTCACTCGTCGGCAATTCCGAACTCTCAGCCAAGAGCTCCGCGGAATTTGGTTGCCCAGACACCATTGGAATCGACTTCATAGTAAGTGCTGAGGGATGCTATACTTACGGCTTCGTCCATCAAGCTTGGAATGGGAGAGAAACAAAACCTTACTTACGTCTTACGTAAGACGTAAGTAAGCCTTACGTAAGCCTTACGTAAGACGTAAGTATGACATACGTAAGAGACAAAGCAGACAGTCCGCCACCTTCAATGGCCCCACGGTAAGACACCCATGATTTCTCCACCGCCACAGCTCCACATCGGCCCCCTGGCCCTCGACTTCCCTGTCGTGCAGGCGGCGCTGAGCGGCTACAGCGACACGGCCATGCGGGTGATTGCCCGCCGGTTGGGGGCGCCTTACACGCTCTGCGAGGTGCTGCTGGACAAGTTTGTCTTGCAGGTCAAAGCGCGGCGAAAAAATCATCATTTCCTGCATGTGGCCGACGAGGAACACCCGGTGGGCGGCCAGCTGATGGGGGCCGATCCGGCCCAGTTTGGACCGGCCGCGCTGCGGCTTGTGGAGCGGGGATTTGATGTGATCGACATCAATTTCGGCTGTCCGGTCAAAAAGGTGCTGGGTCGCTGCCGCGGCGGGTTTCATCTGGGCCAGCCCGACGTGGCACTGGAAATTGTGGCCCGGGTCCGCGAGGCCGTGCCCCCGCGGATACCGGTGACGGTGAAAATGCGGCGGGGCTTGGACGATTCGGCGGAGAGCTTTGAGAAGTTCTACGAAATTTTTGCGGGGGCCTACGCGCTGGGCGCGGCAGCAATCACCGTGCATGGGCGCACGGTAAAACAGAGATACGATGGCCCCTCCTCGTGGGAATTTCTGCGTGACCTCAAACAGCAGGCGGGAGATCGGATCGTGCTGGGGAGCGGCGACTTGTTCGACGCGCGGGCGTGTCTGGAGATGCTGGAATTCACCGGCGTGGATGGGGTCACCGTCGCCCGCGGGGCCATTGGCAATCCGTGGATTTTCCAGCAGGCACGGGCCCTGGCCGTCGGCGAACCCTTACCCGAGCCGCCCAGCCTGTTTGCGCAACGGGACGTGATCGCGGAGCACTACGCCTTGGCCGAAGCCCTCTATGGCCCGCAGCGATGTGTCGCCCCGATGCGAAAGTTTGGCATCAAGTATTCTCAATTGCACCCTCTGCATGCGCAAGTCCGAGCAGCGTTTTGTCAGGTCAAGCAGCCGGGAGGCTGGCGGCAGGTACTGGCCCAGTGGTACAGCACCGACGACTCCGGAGTGCATCCGGCGGTAGAGCAGCCCAACCCACAGCAAACCAGCGGGCCGCTGGTTGCATAGGACAGCAGAGCCCGCCCCACCAATGAGCCGGTGGGCGATAGCCCCGGTTCTGGCGCGTCTCTCGGAACCGGGGCTATCGCCCATCGGCTAAGGCCCACGGGTGCCACCCAACACCAGAGTAGAGCAGGCCGCGCCTCAGCGCCAGATCTTCGGGACCCAGCCTTTCAAGCGGTCCTTAAATCCGGGGGCACTTTTCTTCTGCGGCTTTTTGGTGGCCGGTTGCTCGGCCAGCACCACCGAAGCGGTCTCTAGCAGTGGCACGTACTCCACCAGATAACGCGACCAGTACTCGTTGACCACCTGCAGACAGTCCACCACCTGGTCTTGCTCCAGGGCCAACTTCGCCGCATAAATCCGTTTCACCAAGGCCCTGCGCAAGTCTTCGCCAAAACGTAGATCGCATAATTCCACGTCATCGATCAGGACCTCGGCCGCGCCTGTCAGACGAAAAGAAACCCGCAGCTGCTCGGCCGAGTTCAGCGGCAAGTCATTGACCGCCAGCTCGTAGCGGGTCCACGTAGCATTGATTCCACGTTCCCCAACCGCTTCGTCCTGCACCCGTTCCGCTCCGCTGGATTCCCGGTCTCTTGCTGGCTGCTCCTCCCCCACGTGGACAACTTGTCGGTAAACTTGGCCGCCCTGGCTGTCTTCGATTGCCAGCTGGAGCTCGGCCCCTGGTTCCCAGGCCTGCCGGCGGACAAAAGCACTCACCACCAACTGGCCTGTTTCGGGCAGGGGAAACAAATGCGATTGAATCGCCACGCCCTGGGCATCTTCGCTGCGCAGTTGCACCGCCTGCGCACCCCGATGACTACCGCCAGCCGCCAGCTGCACGGCCCCTGTCGATCCCAAGCGGGGTCGCCACCCGACCCAGCGCTGGCCGTCGCGCAATTCAAAGCCAGGATTCTGCAACTGCGGGTACACCCGCTGGATGTCCAGGTTTTTGGTCCGCGCTTCGATCTCACCAATCCACCGCTGCAAGTCGCGCCGGGCGAATTCATCCAGCTCGGTCAGCGGTTTTCCCACGCGCAGCTTGGCAGTGTCAAACTTCCAGGCCTGCAGATCGTAGGCCTGCAGCGTTGCCCGCCACTGCCGCGCACCGGCTTCCCATAGTCCTCGGTCGGCGGCGATCTCGCCAGCGGGTGGGCTGGCCTGCGGAGAGCTGGGCGGACCTAATTTTTGCCACGGACAGGACAAAGGAGATTCCAGCGGCAGCTCAACATGGAGTGGCCAGGGAGAATCATTCACCAGTGCGACGGTGGTTGTCTGATCCTGACGATAGACGCGGATCACCAAAGGCTGCTGCTGCTGCGTGCGGACCACGCACTCGGGCGGTGGCAACTGCTGCAGCGTTTCCAGCAACGGACGCAGCTGCGTGTGGGTGGCCAGCGACAGTGTCTCTCCTCCCAGAACAAGGCCCGCCGCGTCGCTCCGGGCCAGGTGGGCGACGACATGCTGTCGCTGCGCGGCACCGGCGGGAATCGCCTGACCACTGAGGAGGACGTGCGTCTGCTCGGCACCAAAAGGTGAGCGGCGGTCGAAGGATGGCAAACGGAGGCGACG
>CAMYJY010000253.1 GCA_947258835.1 uncultured Pirellulales bacterium | reverse complement strand
GCGACTCACCCGACATGCCCAAATAATTGTAACTGCAAAAGTTGATGTACTCCCGACCATCAATGCTGGTGCGGTCGTTGGTCACCCCTTCATGCACGGTAAAGAATGGATTCGAGATGCCCGTGCGCTGGGTAATTTCTAGATTTTTCTGCAGCCGCAAATACTCGGCACTCTTGGTGAAAATAAAATCTTCCTCAGGCAAGATAAACTCACTGGGGCGGGCCGTCCGCTTTTTGGGTTCGCTGCCCAAGTAGGTCTCGATGGCCTGCACCACCTCACCGCAGGTTTCCATCGTCGGCAAGACATGCTCTGGAAAACGCCCCCCAAAAGTTTCTTCCAGGGCCGCGATGATCTCGATCCGCTCCAAGGAGTCGAGCCCCAGCTCCACAATATTGGTGTCCCAATCCAGCTGGCCGACACGCTCGCGGCCAATTTCTCGCACCTGTTCGAAGACGATCTCGGCAATCTCTGAAGATCGACTGGTAAGTTCGGCACTGGGAGCGGGCTGCGCCGCTCCGTTCTTTCCGGCAGATGCCTGGGACACCACCGGGTCCGCGACCACAGCCGGAAAATCGCCCTCTTCCACCCAGGTTTCCGGCTGCGGTTTGTCTGCTGCGCGATTTTTTCGCAAGGAGAGGGAAATATCCACCTGCCCCGTCTCCGCGGACCAGCAGGCCCGGGTGACCAACGTCCCCGCCAGATAACCGTCTCGGCAGGCGTGGCGCTGAATCTTGCCACTGGAGGTCTTGGGAATGCTGCCGGTTTTGATGAGCACCACCGCGCCGATGGCAAGTTCCATCTCGGCGGCGACCTGTTTGCGAATCGCCTCTACAATGGCCTCGTAATCCAGCTGACGACGGCGGGAGGTCTCCTGCACAATCACCAGCTGCTCTGCCCCCTCGTCTCCCACCACGACCGCCGCACCCGCACCGGACTCCAGGTGCTCATGCGCCGACTGGACCGTCTCTTCGATATCTTGGGGATAATAGTTCACTCCGCGGAGGATGATCAGATCCTTCAGGCGACCGGTGACGTACAGCTCGCCATGCCGTAAAAAACCCAAATCCCCCGTGCGCAAAAAAGGTCCTCGACCGTCACTGAGGCAGGCCTGGAAGACCTGCTCGGAAAGTTCCTCACGTTTCCAATAGCCACACGCCACACTGGGACCAGACACCCAAATTTCACCCACGCGGTTGTCGCCCACAGGCTCGCAGGTGTCGGGGTCGGCAATCACAATCTGCTGATCGAGCAGATTGCCGCCACTGCTGACCAGCCTCCGCGAGTCTTCGGCACCAAGTTCCGTCTCCGCCGCTTGATTCTTCTCCAGCGCGGAAATCTGGAAGGAATTCACCGTGGGCGGGGATTTCATGTAACCGCCGGTCACAATGAGCGTTGCTTCCGCCAAACCATAGCAAGGATAAAATGCCTCGCGGCGGAAGCCACACTCGGCAAAGGCCTCGCTGAAGCGATCCATCGTATCGGCACGCACTGGCTCGGCACCGTTGAAGGCCAAGGCCCAGTTGCTCAGGTCGAGCGTTGCCTTTTGCTCGGGGGTGATTTTGTCGACACACAAATCGTAGGCAAAATTCGGCCCACCACTGATGGTCGCCCGGCACTTGGTCATGGTCTGCAGCCACCGCACGGGTTTTTGCAAAAAATGAGTGGGCGAAAACAGCGTGTTCGATTTGCCCATGTACAGCGGCTGCAAAATCCCGCCAATGAGACCCATGTCGTGATACAGGGGCAGCCAAAAACAACCGCTCCCGGAACGCGTATGCTCAAAGGCGTAGGCGATCATGGCCGAATTGTGCATCAGATTGGCGTGGGTCAGCATGACCCCCTTGGGGGTGCCGGTGGAACCGGACGTGTACTGCAAAAAGGCCATGGTTTCGCCATGCACCTCGGGCCGTCTCCACTGATCGGCCTGGTCCTCTTCCCACTGATCCGTGGAACGCCAACGGATTTGTTGCAGCGCGGGGGTATCCCCAATCATCGTGCGGACACGTTCCAAGACATCAAACGTGGTCAGCGCAATCTTGGCCTGGGCATCGTTGGCAATCGATTCAATCCGGGCCATGTTGCGGTTCCGCCGCGGCGGATAGGCCGGGACCGCCGTCACCCCGGCATACAGACAGCCAAAAAAAGCGGCCACAAAATCCAAACCCGAGGGATAGAGCAGCAGCGCCCGCTCACCCTCCAGATCCATGGCTTGCAGCGCGGCGGCAATGGCCCGAGCCTTGCGGTCCAAACCCGCATAGGTCCATTCCTCTGCCTGGCCTTCGCCGTCCACGAGAAACGAAAATCCCAGATCATCGCCCTGATGCAAGGCGCGATGTTGGAGAAGCTCAATAAGGTTCGACGGTCCAAAGAACGAGCCGGGAAGATGGTCGAGGTGCACGATTGCTAATCACCCCCAGGGACAGGATAAATGGCCAATTTTGTATTGTAGGTAGCCGTCCGCCCGGACACACCCCCTGCAGGAGGGTTTTTCAGGGCGCTTGCACAGTTTTTGGCCGACCACCTAGTCCTAGCACGGCCGTCCGACGGGGCATCCTCAACCCTGTTCGGCACAAGATTTGTGCAACCATCCGCGTGCTACGACAGCAATTCACTATACCAGGCATAAACCAGAGGCCTGCCCGAGCCGCACAATTTGACGTGCTACCACCGTTTGATCTGGGCAGTCTCTATTCTACTGGCTGCCGCACCACCTGGACCGATTGACTTGCTGTTTCTGGTCATTCCGTGAATAATGTTTATTATATGGCACAGCCGTTTTATTTGTCGGGAATGATCCATCCCTATCCGTTTACCCCCCCAATTAGGAGCAATACCTTGCTGACAGAAAGTGAAGTTTCTCGAAGTTGGACTCGACTTTTTACCGCAGGCGATCCCACCGAGGAAACCTTTGAGAGCGCAGAAAGCTTACTGGATGGCCTCAGGCCAGAAAGCCCCTTACGGCTTCGGCTGTCGCAAGAACTGGAGGAACTGAAAAAGATCCACGACGCACAGGTAAGCGCCTAGCGAAACGCCGGGCTAGAGAAAAGCAGCAAGGCTGCGGGAAGCTTCCCGTGGCCTTTTTTTTGCGAGTTGCGGGTTGCGAGTTGCGGGTTGCGGGTT
>CAMYJY010000252.1 GCA_947258835.1 uncultured Pirellulales bacterium | reverse complement strand
TCGCCGCCAACTGTTTGCCGAAATTTTTCGCGTGCTCAAACGGGGCGGCCGTGCGGTAATTAGCGATATCGTCTGCGATGAACCAGTGCCCGAGCACCTCCAAAACGATCCCCAACTCTGGAGCGGCTGCATCAGTGGCGCGTTTCTCGAAGAAGAGTTTCTGGAAGCCTTTGCGGATGCCCACTTCTATGGTATCGAAATCCTCAGTCGCCAACAGGAAGCATGGGCCACGGTGGAAGGTATTGAGTTCCGCAGCCTCACCGTGCAGGCCTTTAAGGGCAAAGAAGGCCCCCGCCGGGATCAAAAACAAGCCGTGATCTACAACGGACCCTGGGCCCAAGTGATGGACGACGACGGCCAAACCCTCTACCGCGGCCAACGAATGGCAGTCTGCGGCAAGACCTTTGCCATCTACAATCGCCAGCCCTACGCCTCGCACATCACCCCCGTGCCCCCCAGCGAACCCGTGCCTTTGGAAAATGCGGGGCAATTTGACTGCCACCGGAATATCTTCCGTGACCCGCGGGAATCCAAAGGCCAGGAGTATGACGTAACCGCGCTGCCAGGCAGTGATTGCTGCAGCTCCGAGGGGTGCTGCTAAAATAAAGACATGGGGCATGCGACTTCCCGGAAAGAATAAGACACGAACTGTCATTCCCGCGCAGGCACAAACTGTCATTCCCGCGCAGGCGGGAATCCAGTAGCAAGTCGCCTAGATTCCCGCCTGCGCGGGAATGACGGAAGAGACACACACCACTGGATTCCCGCCTGCGCGGGAATGACGGAATGGGATCGCCTGCGCGGGAATGACGGAATGGGATCGCCTGCGCGGGAATGACGGAGTGGGGTTAACGCGTAAGCGGGAATCCAGGAACCATGAAACAACCCGCCGTCTACATCCTCGCCAGCAAACGCAATGGCACGCTATACATTGGCGTAACCAGCGACCTCGTTCAGCGAGTCTGGCAACACAAAAACGATGTTGTTCGAGGTTTCACGCAGAAATACGGTGTGCACCAACTGGTTTGGTACGAACTGCACGAAGACATGGAGAACGCAATAATCCGAGAAAAACGTCTCAAGAACTGGAAGCGTGCTTGGAAGATACGGCTGATTGAGAAAATGAACCCCAAGTGGAGCGACTTGTATCATAAAATTATCTAACTTGATTCCAGCATCCTGGAAAACGACATTTTGTCATCCCCGCGTGCCAGGAAAACTCCAATCCGTCATTCCCGCGGGAATCCAGAAGAAAAACCCCTCATTCCGTCATTCCCGCGCAGGGGGACGACGGAAGAAAAAACCCCAACTCGTCATTCCCGCGCAGGCGGGAATCCAGAAGCATAAAGCAAACCACTCGCACATGCACAACGGTTAAAGGTCCTCATTGCTCGCAGCACGACATGGAGATCTGCTCTTCCCAATGGATCGACTCGATGATGCAATGATCGAAACTCCTTCCCGCGAAAAGAATTTTGGGGGACCATTTTTCAGACCTCACAGCGCACTTCTATGGATTCCCGCCTGCGCGGGAATGACGGACGGGGTACAATCCACTCGATTCCCGCCTGCGCGGGAATGACGGAAGAGACACACCCCACTAGATTCCCGCCGCGGGAATGACACGGGCAGCGCACTTCACTGGATTCCCGCCTGCGCGGGAATGACGGAATGGGATCGCCTGCGCGGGAATGACGGACGGGGTACACTTCACTGGATTCCCGCTTGCGCGGGAATGACGGTAAGGGGACGAAAAAATTATGGAAGTGCCGGCTCCTTTCGGAGCACCGCGCAACTTTATGAGCGAGCTGGATCTGTACGGCCCAGGCGTTCACCCACCCAGGCCAACCACTCCTCCGTCGGCCGACCATACGGACGGAATTTGACCTGCGTGCCCAAATCGTCACGGTAAAAAATTGCCCGCTGCTCGCCCAAACGACCCGCCGCCGGCGAGTCAATGAAACTCGTAGAATCCCCCGAACTCATGGGAAGTGCCACCCGATACTCAATCTCCCGTAGCGTAATCCGGTCAAAATAACGCATGAGACCGTTGTACGAATCGCACCACATCAGCACATGAATGCCCACCGCCGGACCCTCACGGAAGATATTCCGTAAACGTTTATCCAAGGCCACCGGCTTGTCCCCCGCATCCCCCCCACTGAACGATGAAAAACCAAAATCGTCTTCCGTGAGCCGCAACGCACGGATCTGGGCCAAATCGTACAGCAACAAAAAATGCGGTGGGTGCGACTCCGCCGCAGATTCCGTGCGCCGGGTGACCTCGGCCGCCAAGGCCTCGATCACGGTGGCTGTCTCCGCCAACTCGTGGACTTTGACCCGCGGAGGCAAGGCCGCCACAATTTCCGGCCACGCGCCCCGCTCCGACGACTCCGGTCGGGTACCATCCACAATCGTAAACTTGGCCTCCTGCTGAGGAAATTGTGCTACCATCGCCACCAGAGACGTCGCCAAGATCCCCAAGGCCAACGGCTCCGCGGGACCCAAAATCAACACATGATTCCCCCCCTGCCGACGTAACGTAAGTTGCGTCGGTGGCTCAATGCGGACCGCGGAACCTAACCACAACGTCGGCGGTCGTTGTAAATCGCCTCCCCCGGTCGATTCAGCAAGCGAGCGGCCGAATTCTCGTCACTTAAAATCAAATGAGCATCGGCCTCGCTACATTCCAAGGCAATCCGAATCGCCATTTGGCCCAGCGTGCTCCGCGCCAGTGAATAGGCACCAGCCAAGGTCTGCGAACCCAACAACACATGCATCCCAAATGCCCGCCCCTGCCGGACCAGCCGATCCATCAGCAAAGCAGCATCTTGCGACAACTTGTCATCGGCCACAAACAACTCTTGAAACTCGTCCACAATCAGCAGCACCCGTGGCAGCGGCTCCATGTGCACGCCCCGCGCCCCGGCCAAATCCAGCCCCCCCCACTCGCGAAACAGCACCCCCCGCTCCCGCAACACACCGTCCAGCCGCTCCAATACGCTGAGGCCAAACTCGCGTTCGCTCTCGATGGCAATCACCCGCGCATGCGGCAGTTCCCCCGTGGCATACGCCTTAAATTCCACCCCCTTCTTGAAGTCAATCAAATAAAATTCCACTTCATCCGGACTGTAGTACAGAGCCAAATTCGTGATCAGAGCATGCAACAACGTGGATTTACCAGAACCGGTCTTCCCCGAAATCAGTACGTGCTGCGAGGTGCCCCGCCCCAAACGCATCTCCTGCAAATTGTTGGCACCCGCCCGCCCCACCGGTACCACCAGCTCCCGAGCCGTACTCCCTGCCCACACTTGGTCCTGCTGGGGAGCCACCACCGAAAACGGCACTTCGACCCGACTGGCCACGTGGGATTCCTGCCCCGCCACACTGAGCAATTCGTTTAACCGCTGACGAGGAGGCAACCGGTCCACCGCCAACGGCAACTTTTTGAAAAAGGGGTAATTCCACCGCAGTCGATCCGACGCCCACTCCAACTGCACGGAGTTGTGCATCAGATCTGCGAAACCAGAATCGTCGGGCAACCTCCGCGAGGCATCGATGCTCAACAAGACATACACACCGCAACGGGGCCCCGTCTTGGCCATCGTCATCAGCTTCTGCAGCGCCGCCTCACTCAGCCCCACCGGCAGATTGGCCACCACCACTACCTGATACGGCTCAGCCACCTCGCCCGCCTGAGCGTTGTACTGGTGGATGGTGTCGAATTCGTTGCGGAGATACTTTTGCAGCACTTTTTCCATATGATCAGAAAGCAGCGTCAACCGTTCGTCAATTTGCCGGGGATCCGTCCAAATTTGTCCACCCACCAGCTGCTCATCGTAGTCCGCCAAATGCATGAAGCCGGCAAAGTTCTCCCCCAAGGCCGCCGGATCGATGATCGTAAACCTAAGTTTGCCCGCCGGAATCGTGGTCAAAAACCGCAGCATCATCGCCTGCAACATCTCGACAGCCGCCGACCGCCCCTCCTGGCTGGCGGCAACAATGGTCATGCCCGGCAATTCGTCCAGCGTCATCAACGCCGGCAACGTGATTTCTTGCTCCGCCGGGATCAAGCGCTCGTCGGCCGAAACACCATTTTTCACCGCCCGCAGCGGGAGCCGGTAGCTACCAAACTGAATCGCCTGCGGCGGCTCGGTGGGCCGCTGCCAAGCTTCCCACTCCTGCCGCGTCCAGTCCGGAAACAGCTGCCCACACCTGGCTTCCATGGTTCCCAGCTCCTCCATCATCGCCCGAAAACCCGTCTGCCACCGCTCGGCCAAGGCCTGCCAGTCGGCATCGTGCGTGCTGTAAGCCGCCGCTTGGCGAGACTCCTGCTGCTCCAGGTAGGACTGGGCCTTCTGCTCCCGCTGCCGCGCCAGTTGCTCCAAACGCGGTGGAAAACGCCGCTCGGCCTCCGCCAGAGCCTGCTGAGAACTTGCCGCCGCTTCCTCCATCGCCGCGTCCCTGACGGCAACGGCTTGCTGTAGCTTCTCCTGCAGCTGGGCAGCATTTTGAGATAGTTTTTCCGCGCACGACTGCTCCGCCGCCTCCATCTCCTGCTGCTTGCGCTGATTGATTTTCGCCGCGGCTTGCTGACTAAGAGCCTCGACCGCTGCCTGCGCATCGCCTTCCAACTGCAGCGATTGACGCACCAGCGCCAAGATCTTGGCAAACTGATCCAGCGACTGCCGCCTTGCCCGCTGCCCCCACACGGCATAAGCCGCTCCAGTAAGCAGCGTGCCCAAGCCCACCGCAGCCACGGGCCACAGCCAAGTAGTCCAGCCCACAGGCCACGCCGTCGCCGCGGCCGCCACCAGACACGCCACCAGCCACCAACCGACAAACCGATATTTTGCCAACAGCAAACGAGGCAAACGTTGGTCCTGCAGGCATAACACCTCCTGATGGAGCTGCTTCAGATTGCGCTGCTGACGCTCTTCGGCCGCCTGCTCCGTGCTCGGGCCATCCTCCGGTTGCAAATCAACCTCCGCCGGAAAATCCCCCGCGGAGTCGTCGACCTGCTCCGCCAGCAACTTCGCCGCAGACGCCTGACCCCGCATCGCCATCAGCGTATTGGCATCCCGCTGAAGACTGTCAACCTGCGCGCGGCGGGCCTGGATCCGCTGGGTCGCCGCCTCCAGCATTTGCCGCGGTTTGCCCTTGGCGGCGTCAAACACGGCCAGCGATTGCCACTGGGTTTCTTTTTTCTGTTTTTTGATCACCGCAGCCTGCTCGGCCACGGCCTTTTCCAAACGCTCACGCAGGGCCGCGTATTTTTCCTCCGCGGCCTGTTTTGCCTGACGACCCTCCACGGCCGCGGAACTCTTGGCCTGCTGAAACTGGTTCTCCAGCTGACGTTGCAGCTCTGCTGCTTGCCGGTCCAACTTCTCGATACGCGCCCGGTAGGCTTCGTCCGCTGCGGCAAGCTCAGCCTGCAAACTTGCAGCCACCTCAGACTCAGCTTGGGCACGCGCATCGGCCAGCTCCTGCAATTGCTGCATGAGCTCAAACTGACGTTGGGTCGAAAGGCGGACGCTATTAGCCAAGAGTGTTTTTCCTATGCTTCACATTCCCGCGCCATTTGACTCACCAACTGCTGCATCCGCGCCACCTCCTCCAGTGTCGTCTTCAGCACGGGGCCTATCGGCTCCAGCTGCGTTGCGCAAAACTTCTGACTGACATCGTCCTGCCAGGATTCACTCGTCTCCTGCCAGGCAATCTGCAATTCTTCCAGTGCCTT
>CAMYJY010000251.1 GCA_947258835.1 uncultured Pirellulales bacterium | reverse complement strand
CCGCGGGAAACAGCGATTTGGCGGTCGGGCTCGTTAGCATGGTTGCTCACTTCCTTTCATCTTAGTTGCCTTGGCCTTGCGCGGCCGCGGTGCCGTATTGCGCTTGATCCGCCGCGGCCGCTTCCCGCAATTGCTGGGGAAAGTCCGGGAAGGCGGCCAGCACGCGGGTCCAGGTGGGAAGTGATTCACTGCCCGTGGGGTCTTCACGGACCGCTGCCCCCGTGATGGTGATTTGCCCGGCAAAACCCTCGATGGCGTTTTCTTCGCTGTGGCGGTCGAAGTGCAGGTTGTTCAGCAGCGCATCGGCTTGGTACTGGCGGATCGCGTCCTGAGCGGCGCGGAGGTAAGCCGACTCAATACTGCTAAAATGGCCCTGGGAAAACACCACCCCCCGGCTGGCCAGAGTGCGAAAAATGCTCGCCAGGATGTCACTGGCCATCTTCATCAAACCCCGCTGCGGATCGTCCAAGGAAAGCGGCTGATGCTTGTGGTCGTAGAGGCGTCCCAAATCAATTTGGCAAACCCGCTTTTGGGACGTATTGCGGTAGACTTCCGCCAAGGTGCCCACCTCAAGTCCCCAGTCGCTGGGAATGCGATTGGAACGAGCCAAGGTCGAAGTCACGGCAAACTCACCGGAGAGCGGATAACGAAAACTCGACAAAAACACCAAAAAACGTTCGGGCCCCAACACCGAAATGAGAGCCTGCAGCAAGGGCATCGTCAGCAGGCGGACCACGCGGCCGTGCATCCGATCGGTGCAGCGCGCATAGTAGGCCTTGCAAAAATCAAAATCCAGGCTGGGATGCGCCATGGGCAGGCACAGCCGCACCAGAATTTCACGTTCGTAGTTGAGGATATCGCAATCGTGCAGCACAAAGGCCTTCAAGCGGGGATCGGCCAGTAGATAACCGAAAGCGGCCCACACTGCCCGGCCTTTGCCCGGGGTAGAAATCTCAAAACCCTCGGCCGTGAGCTGGTCGAGCAAACCGGCAACCCGCGGTCCATCGGTCCACAAGATTTGTGCGTGCTCCCCCAGCGGGGCAATCAACTCGGCCGTTTGTTGGTAATCCGCCTCCTCGGGAGCCCGGTTGAGAACCACCACAATGCAACGCAAAAACTCCGCGCCTTGCAGGGCCCGCACGATTTGAGCGAAGGGCTCCGCCCGCATATCGCTGGCCGTCAGGGGCAGCACCAAACCGATGTTACTCTGCTCGGAGGCCGCCAAAACCATCGACTCCAGCTTCTCCGGGCAAACGGTGCCCAAATCGTGGATCGTGGTGACTGGACCATGTTGGGAAAAATCAGGCATGGGCTCCCCTCGAGATCAGCTGCGCATCAGCCAACAGGCTTGGCCTGCAGTTAAGCTTACCCGAGTAGGATCGATTCGCCCATGGCCCGCAATCAAATCCGCTAGCTGAGATGCCGGTAGCCAAGCGGAAACGTCGACCTGCAATTCGCTGTGGCCCACATTGGCCAGCACCAAAATCGATTCGTGAGGTCGATCGGTTTCCCGCCGAAAAGCTACCAAGGCCGGATAGCGGCAAGAGAGCGCAACTTGCCGTGCGTCCGGATGAAAGGCCGGCTGCTGGCGGCGGACGGCCAGCAACTGGCGGTAGCCCTCATAGATACGTACCGCCAGCGACCCGGACTCGCGGAGCTGGGCGGTCAACTGGTCCCGCTGGAATTTACGACGGTTGATGCGCCGCGGTTGTCCCGACTGGCAGGCTGCGTCCTCGTCGTTTTGCGAACCGACCAGGCTATGAAAGTAGATGGCGGGAATGCCTTGCAGGCCCAGCATGACGGCCTGGCTCGCCAAAAAACGCTCGCCGCCGTCACCGGCCGCGGCGGTGGACGCGATCGCGTCCACGTAGCTCATGTTGAGCTCGTACGGCACGTCGCTGCCGTCCGCCCCGCGACGGTTACTGACCAGCCCCCCGCGGGCACACAGGGCATCCACCAAGCCCTGCACTTGGGCAACGGGCACCAAACCCTCCAATGGCCGTAAGCCGATCCCATCATGCGAGGCGGTAAAATTCAAATACGTGGTGCCTGCCGCCGGAGCCTCGAGTTGCCGCAGCCAATCCATCAGCGCCGTGGCGTCCCCCTGGTAAAATGCCAGCAGCAGCAGCGGTGGCAGACTGAATTGGTAGACCAACTGCGCCTCGTCCCCCGCGCCAAAATAGCTGACGTTCTCCTCGTGGGGAACGTTGGTCTCGGTCAGCAGCCACACGTGGGGAGCCACAGCCGTGAGGATGTCCCGCATCAGTTTGACCACCGTGTGCGTTTGCTCCAGATGCAGGCACGAGGTGCCGATCTCTTTCCACAAAAAGGCAATGGCGTCCAGTCGAATCAGCTGGGCGCCGCGAGACACGTAGTTCAGCAAAACATCGAGGATGGCCAGCAGCACTTGCGGCTCCGCGAAGTTTAAGTCGACTTGATCCTCACTAAAAGTGGTCCACACGTGCCGTAGCCCGCGGGAGGTTTCCACGGGCGTCAGGAGCGGCAAACTGCGGGGACGAATCACGTCGGACAAATCCGTGGCCGGATCCACCTCCAGGAAAAAATCCGTGTACGGTGTGTCACCGCGGACATAACTGGCGAACCACACGCCCTGCCGCGAAACATGGTTCAGCACCAGATCAAAGGCCAACCGAAAATGCTCCGCCAAGTGGGATAGGTCCGACCAGTCTCCTAAGCCAGGATCAACCTGGTCGTAATCCACCACGGAAAAACCGTCGTCCGACGACCAGGGGTAAAAGGGGAGCACGTGGACGGTGCGGATCAGTTGGTGCCAACCTGCATCCACCATGAAGTCGCTGAGGGAGGCTAGCGGAGAACGCTGCTGCTCACGCACCATGTCACCGTAGGTGATCAAGACACAATCGGTTGGATCCCATTGCGACCTCGTAGGGTCAGAAAGTTGCGGAGCAAACGTCTCCAGCCGGCGGAGCAACTCGGCCAGACAACTGGGGGCGGCATCACCATACAATCGCTGCAGCCGCGCGGCCATCCGTTGCTGGGTCGCTTGATCGATCATAGGCATGTTAGGCTAATTGTACTCGAGAAGGTGTTTTAAAATTCACATGCTTAGGTCCATGGGTGCCACTGCTGGCTTGCCCCAATCTTGTTCGGCACAAGATTTGGGCAAC
>CAMYJY010000250.1 GCA_947258835.1 uncultured Pirellulales bacterium | reverse complement strand
GCACTCGGAAAGGTTCTGGTACTTTATGGATTCCCGCCTGCGCGGGAATGACGGTAAGTGGCACCGGGAATGACGCAGGAAATCCTTTTCCGCTGGGAAAAATCGTTACCAGCGTTGGGTGGCCCCGACTCGACCTAGATCCGCTATTTACTTAAAGTACAGTTAACGATCAAACCCGGTAGGATCACTTCGATGTTCCGCTCTCGCGTTCTGCAGAAAATCTTAAATCGCCGCACGCTGGCAATCGTGCCTATTTTGGTTGGCTTGGCCGTGTTTTGGATGATGCGGGATCAGCGGGCTGATCCCGTACCGCTACCGATTCCCGAGGTAGCCCGTAGCTTACGCGTGATCGAGGTACCCGAAGTGGCGCTGGTGCCCCGGGTGGTGGGCTATGGCGTGGCCCGGGCGGCGGACAAGTGGTCTGCCATCGCCCAGGTCAAAGGGCGGATCGTCGAGGTCCATCCGGAGTTGAAGGCAGGAGCCATCCTCCATGCTCCGGATGTTGTTCTCAAAATCGATCCCACGGAATACGAAATCCGTATCGCACAGTTGCAAGCTCAGATTGCCGAAGTCAAAGCGCAGCAAGCCAGGCTGCAAGCCGAAGCAGAAAACTTACGCGCATCGCTTCAGATTGAGCAAGATTCCTTAAAACTGGCCGTGAAGGATCTGGCGCGGCTTCAATCCCTCACGGCCGGCAATTCCGTCTCGGCCAGTGAGCTGGAAGCAAAACAGCGCGAGGTGTTGGCACAGCGGCAAGCCGTGCAGAACCTCACCAATTCGCTCAATGTATTACCGGCGGAACGTGCTTCGTTGACGGCCAACCTGGCAGCCCAGCAGGCCAGCCTCAAATTGGCGGAGTTGGATCTGAACGATACGGTAATTCGCGCCCCCTTCGACTGTCGGGTCGGTGATTTGACCTTGGAAGTTGGCCAGTTTTTAACGGCGGGACAATTTTTGTTTGAGGCCGATGGGATCGCTGTGACGGAGGTCGAGGCCCAACTCCCTCTCAATCAGGCCCGCACCCTGCTGGACCCGACGGGGGCCCTCCCCCATCCCGACAAGCTGGATCTGCAAACCGTACGGAAGGTATTTGATGTCGACGTCGAAGTTCGTCTGGAAAGTGGGGACTTTCGGGTCGCTTGGAAAGGCCGGTTTGATCGCATCCGCGAGCAGCTGGACCTGCAGACACGCACGGTGCGGATTGTGGTAGCCGTGGACAAACCCTACGAAAATATTATTCCCGGACAGCGACCGCCGCTGTCTCCCGGCATGTTTTGCGAGGTCGAACTGCGGGCCAAACCGCGGACCGGACAAATTGTCATTCCCCGCACCGCGCTCCGCAATGGCCAGGTGTACGTGGTGAACGCGGACCAGCGGCTAGAATCCCGCGCCGTAAAAATCGCCTTTTCTCAAGGTGGATTCGCCTGCTTGCAAGCGGGTTTGACGCCGGGAGACCACTTGGTTGTTTCCGATCCCACGCCGGCGGTCGTAGGCATGTTGGTCGCGCCCCAACGGGACCTGCAGGCCGAGCAAAGTTTGATCGCCGAGGCGGTGGGCGAGGTGCCGCTACAATGATTCGCTTTTTCGGTGAGCATCCGACCGCGGCCAATCTGTTGATGGCCATTTTTCTGGTGATGGGGCTGTTGGGCATGTCTCAACTGCGCCGTGAAACCTTTCCAGATATTACTCCCAGCGAAGTCGAAGTCCGCGTGCTTTATCCTGGCGCGACGGCCGAGGAGGTGGAACAGACCGTTTGCCAGCGGGTGGAGGACGCCATCGATGGCGTAAAATTTGTCAAGGAACTGCGGAGCGACGTCCGTGAAAATGTGGCGACGGTCGTGGCCGAGATGGAAGATATCGGCAACTTCCAGGTCTTTTTGAACGACATTCAAACGGCCGTGGATGCGATTGATGATTTTCCGGAGGATGTCGAGGATCCGGTCATCACGCAGCTGGGGACCACCGATCAGGTGCTGTCCTTGGTGGTGTCCGGAGAGATGACCGCCAGCCATTTGAAGGCCTACTGCGAAGCGGTGAAGGACCGCTTGCAGCAGCTGCCCGAGGTTTCCCTCGTCAAACTTATCGGCTTTTCGGATCATCAACTACGGATCGAACTCTCGGCGGCGGCCCTGCAGCGTTACAACCTCAGCGCGGATGACGTGGCGGGCATTATTGCTCGTCAAAGCGTCAACCTACCCGCAGGAATTTTGGAGGCCCAGCAGCGAGATATTCTCATCCGGTTTGTGGAGCAGCGCCATACTCCGATGGAACTGGAAAAATTGGTGATTGTGGCCGGTCAGGGTGGAGGTGAAATATGTCTGGGCGATATTGCCGAGGTGCACAATCTTTTTGAGGCGGCCGAAGAGAAAATTTTACTTGCTGGTCAGCGGGCGGGCATGCTGCAGGTGCTGAAGACCAAGAACCAAGACACCATTCACGTGGCGGAAGCGGTCAAGCAATTCGTGGGGGAAGAAAGACAGCGTTATCCCCAAATTGAGATTGTGGTGACGCAGGACACCTCCACCTTGGTCGTGGATCGGCTCCAGATGCTCGTCAAAAATAGCCAGCAGGGATTGGTGCTGGTCTTTTTTACTTTGTGGCTGTTCTTTAGTTTTCGGCTGTCGTTTTGGGTTGTGATGAGCTTGCCGGTGTCCGTGCTGGGGACATTCTTTTTGTTGCCCTATGTGGGCCTGACGATCAACATGTTAACCATGGTGGGGCTGCTGTTGGGGTTGGGTCTGTTGATGGACGATGGCATCGTCATTGCGGAAAATATCGCGCTGCATTTGTCGCGCGGAAAACGTCCGCTGCAGGCCGCCGTGGATGGGGTGAACGAGGTGAAGGCGGGCGTGCTTTCCTCTTTTTTGACAACGCTGTGCGTGTTGGGTCCGCTGGCCACGATCGCGGGGGATATCGGCAAGGTGCTGAAGGTGGTGCCTCTGATCTTGATCCTGCTGTTGGCCGTCAGTTTGGTCGAGGCCTTTTTGATTTTGCCGGCCCATTTGGGGCATTCGCTAAAGCCTCGTCAGCGCGGCAATCGATTTCGGGAGTGGTTTGACCGGCATCTGGAACGGTTTCGCGACGATGTTGTCGGGCCGGCCTTGGACAGCGCGCTCCGCTGGCGGTACATGCTGGTGGGCTGCGTGGTGTGTTT
>CAMYJY010000249.1 GCA_947258835.1 uncultured Pirellulales bacterium | reverse complement strand
CGATCGGACGGCCAACCGTAATCGGGTCGTCGCCGTGGGTCATCCGTTGGATCGTCGACCAGACGGTCGTCTCGGTGGGACCGTACATGTTCCACAGCGAACCACAATGCTCCAACAGTTCACTGGCCAAATCGCGGGGCAACGCTTCCCCACCGCAGAGGACTTTCAGCTTGGCATCTCCCGCCCAACCACTATCCAACAGCATCCGCCAGGTAGCCGGTGTCGCTTGCATCACCGTTGCCCCTGATCGCTCCACTGCCGTTGCCAATTGACGGCCATCGGAGGCGACCTCGCGACTGGCAATCACCACCTGTCCTCCCGAGATCAGTGGCAACAGCAATTCTAGCACCGAAATGTCAAACGACAGCGTGGTAACGGCCAACAACACGTCATCGGCAGTAAAGCCCGGCTCACGCTGCATCGAAGTCAGAAAATTGACCACCGAACGGTGATTGATCGGGACTCCTTTGGGTTTACCCGTCGAGCCGGATGTGTAGATGAGGTAGGCCAAATTGTCGGTTTTCGTAACGGGCGTCAGCGGTTCGCTGCTGCTGCAGTCCGTTACCAGGCGGTCCACCGAGACAACCCGGGCCTGCTGGGGAGGCAGTTTGTGGAGAGGCAGTTCGTCCGCCAGGGCCGATTGTGTCAGCAGCACTTTCAAGCCACTGTCCTCAACCATGAAGGCCAGTCGCTCCGCTGGAAAGCTCGGATCCAGCGGAACGTAAGCCCCACCCGCTTTGAGCACGCCCAGTACGGCCACCAGCATCTCCAACGAGCGGTCGAGGTAGATGCCGACCGGAACATCCGGGCCGACGCCCAGCTCACGAAGTCGATGGGCTAATTGGTTGGCCCGCTGATTGAGTTCCCGATAGCTGAGTTGCTGGTCTTCAAAAACAACGGCCGTGGCCTGCGGCGTTTTTTCCACCTGGGCCTCGAACAACCGGTGGAGACAACGATCCAGAGGATAGGCCACATCGGTCGAGTTCCATTCCAGAAACTGTTGACGCTCGTGCTCTGTCAGCAGCGGCAAGTCCTCCAGACGAGAATCCGGATCCGCTACGACCGCCTCCAGTAATTGCTGGTAGTGCCCCAACATCCGCTCCACGGTCTCGGCGTCGAACAGATCCGTGTTGTATTCCAACGAGGCCTGAAAACCCTCTGGAGTATCGGACACGGACAGCGTCAGATCAAACTTGGCGGTTTTGGTGTGCACGGGAAACCCACTCAATTCAAGCTTGCTCAAGCAGGGCACCTTGGTACTGGCTTCCTGCAGCATGAACATGGTTTGGAACAGGGGCGTGCTACCCAGGTTACGGTTTGGCTGCAGCTGTTCGACCAGGTATTCAAATGGGATATCCTGGTGGGTGTAGGCACTCAAACAGACGTCGCGGACACGGCCCAGAAAATCCTTGAAGCTGGGATTCCCGCTCAGGTCGGTACGCAAGGTGAGCGTATTGACGAACAATCCAATCAAGGATTCCGTCTCGGCGCGGCCGCGACCTGCCACGGGTGATCCGACGACCACGTCCTCCTGCCCCGTATAGCGAGACAACAGCATCTGATAGGCGGCCAGCAGCGTCATGAACAGGGTGGCTCGTTCCTGTTGACCAAGCTGGCGGAGGGAACCGCTCAGCGGCTCGGGCAATATTTGAGAAACTATGCCACCATGAAACGTTTGCGTTGCCGGTCGCGGCCGATCCGTGGGCAGGTCCAACATCGCTGGGGCGCCCTCCAGCTGTGTGCGCCAGTAGTCCAGCTGCTTGTCGAGTACTTCGCCCGTCAACCACTGGCGTTGCCAGGCAGCGAAATCCGCGTAATGGCTTGGCAATGCAGGCAGAGGCGTGGGCGCGCCGCTGGAAAACGCCTCATACAGCTGGGCCAACTCGTCGAACAGGACTTCCAACGACCAGCCGTCCGCGACAATGTGGTGCAGGTTTAACAGAATCACGTGGTCGCTGTCCTGCAAACGAACCAGGTTTGCTCGAATCAGCGGCCCGGTGGTCAAGTCAAACGGCCGGCAAGCTTCCCCCTGCATGAATTGCAGTGCTTTACTTTCCCGCAGTTCCGGCTCCATCTGCCGGAGATCCACGACATCCAGATGCAAATCGACCTCATCGCTTACGTGCTGTACCGGCTCGCCGTTTTCACACTGGATAAAAACCGTGCGTAGCGACTCATGCCGACGTTGAATCTCACGCAAGGCTTGTTCCAAGGTTGCAATATTCAATGGGCCTTTCAACCGCAAGGCCGCCGGCATATTGTAGGAGGCCGTGCCCGGCTCCAACTGATCGAGAAACCACAGTCGCTGCTGGGCAAAGGAAAGCGGCAACGCGCTGCGGTCTTGTGTTGCCGGCGAAATGGGTTCCGCCATCGATTGTTCGTCGCGTACGACGCGGGCCAGCTGCTCGACCGTTGGTGCCTGAAAGACAGCCACCACCGACAGCTGACGATCAAATTGCCGCTCGATTTGTGATACCAACCGCACGGCCAACAATGAATGCCCCCCCAGATTGAAAAAGTTGTCGTGAATGCCCACCGGCCCGGTTCCCAGTAGGTCCTGCCAGATCTGGCAGAGTTTGGCTTCATGGCTGTCGCGGGGAGTAACGTAGGCGTCCGTGTGAGCCCGTTGCTCGTCTGGTGCAGGCAACGCGCCACGGTCAATTTTTTCGTTAGGCGTGAGTGGCAGGTGGTCCAGCCAGACGAAGGCGGCCGGCAGCATGTAGTCCGGCACCCATTGCTGCAGATGTAGGCGTAACTGTTGATGGTCGGGCTGCTGATTGTCCGTGGATACGAGATACGCCACCAGTCGCCGATCGCCAGGACGATCTTCGCGGGCAACCACGACACTTTGCCCGATGCCGGCATGAGCATCCAGTGCCGCTTCGATCTCACCCAGCTCGATGCGAAAGCCCCGCAGCTTCACTTGATGGTCGAGCCTGCCCAGCACTTCGATTGTGCCGTCACGACGCCATCGCGCCAGGTCACCGGTCTTGTAGAGACGCGCCTCGGGGTGATCACGGAAAGGATCGGCAAGGAACCGTTCGGCGGTCAGTTCCGGCCGCTGCCAATAGCCGCTGGCCAAACCCGCGCCGCCAATGTGCAGTTCCCCCGGAACCCCAATCGGCGTCGGCCGCAAATGCCGGTCCAGAATGTAAATCTGAGTATTGGCGATCGGACGGCC
>CAMYJY010000248.1 GCA_947258835.1 uncultured Pirellulales bacterium | reverse complement strand
CTGCCGGGGGCGGCCAGAGCACGGCCGTTTTTCCCGGCAGCAGCTGGACCCAGCAGGCGGCAGCCAGGGCACCGGTGTGATCGCCAGCGAGAAAGAGTCCGTCACAGGCAGTGCCAGCGGTCTCTAGCGCGTGGAGCGTTTGGACTAGGTTCGCGGCTAGGGTCGGACCGAGGCCGGCATGCAAAGTGCGCAGCGCGTCTGCTTGTTCCTCACGTGGGCAGGCCGTAATGGTGAATTCGCCGGGCATCATCGCGCTCGCTATGGTGGCTCGAACGGTGCTGCTCGTCAACCACGGCCAAGCCCAATGTCCGCCCTTGTCGTTCGCTCTACTGATGCGCTAAATGCAATCGAATCATGGCGTTTACCAAAAGCGGTCGCGTCGTTCCAGGCTTTTGACTTGCTCTGGGGGGACTTGGCTGCGGGGGAAGAAGCTCTTCCATTTTTCCGCGTCCGATTTTTCGGGTGGGTCCGGCTTGGCGGCAGGGTCTGTGGGCTGTGCTGCTGCTGCTGCTGGTGGTGGTGCGGCTGGCCCAGCCAACAACTCCCGGGCCGGCAATGGGGTGAGGCTGCCTGGCCGCTGCAATTCCAGTTCTACCAAAAAACTTTCGTGTGGTGAGTTGGCCCACAGTACGGGCGCTGGCCGCGTGCGGAGCTCACTCAATACCGCCGCCTCGCGACGAATTTGAAACAGTTGTTCTCCTGCCACGGGGGTACTTTGGCGTTGCAGTCCGTACCGACCGGCGATCAACTGCACGAGTTGGGTGGTATCTCCCGTCTGGCCGCGAAAGGAAATCCGTTGGGCCCGGCCCTGGTCGTCGAAATAGTAGGTCAGTGAGCCGGCCAGGTCGGTCAGCTGCGTGCCGCTGACCAGCGGTACACGAATGCCGTACAGGCCGAGTTCTGCTAAGGCTGTCGATTTCCGTGCCCAGCGGTGATAAACCCATTCTTTACGTATATCACAGCGAAAGATTTCCGCCAGCGACATGCTGCGGACGCCTTCCAGGGGGGTGACCGCCGGGTAAACGGCTCCCGCCGGCCCTGGCGGTGCGGCAGGCACGGCTTTGGCGGTGGGCGGCGCGTCCGGCTGCGCAGCGCTGAAGCTGCTTTCCTGCCAGAGTTCGTTGATGGCGGAACCCTGGGTGGCTACGTAGGGCACCCCGACGGCGGCGGTCAACAACACGGGGGCACTGAGCATGCGCGAGAACATCTTTGGCCTTTCGGCAGGATAGCGGGATATCGTGGGTGGGGCCGTCCGACTACCCGGGGCGGACCGGGAGCGGTACACTACGTCCCTATTTTCGACGTGCTGGGGCCAGCGACTTGCCTGGCGGCGAGGCAAACCTTGTATCCCGCGCGAACCTTGCCATCGCGACAATAGCCCTGGACTCACTTATTGCCCTCTGCGCTGCCAATGAGCCAAGGGCGCCCAACGGAAGCCCGTATTTGGCAAGCAAAATGCTAGCGGTAGGTTCATTGGCTGCGCAGACATCAATAGAATGGCTCAAACTGAAAACGGGGCCTCCATGAAGCCGGTAAAGCCCGAGAAAACAGCCCCTGTTGCCGCACTGCGGCGGCTCACAATGAGACCTGGTTGAGACGCGGATGGAGTGGGCTTTTCCGGCCCAAATCGGCCAGCATTGAGCGTACCTGTTTTCACAATAAGTTGAATAATATCTTGAGCGATTTTTCCGATTTTACCTGGTTGATTAGTCCGGCTGCGGCTCCGCTGCTGGAGGAATGTGCCCGTGCTACGGTGCCCCTGCACCGCCAGTTGCAACGACTGCGTAAGGTAGTGAGCCCGGTCCGAGCGGGGCTGGTGGTCGAGCAGGTGCAGCTCCGTCGCCGGGCAGTGGCCAAATTTGGGGTGTTGGCCAAGCGGATGTTTTTTACCGAGGTGGCCCTGCAGCAGGCAACGGATGTATGGATTGCCCGCTACAAGGCAGCGCGCTTGAATTCTCAGGCCTTGGTGCATGACTATTGTTGTGGGGTGGGGGGGGATTTGTTGGCCTGGGCGGAGCGGGGCCCGATTAGGGGCTGGGACCGCGCGCCGCAGATGGTGCAACTGGCAGCAGCAAACCTGCAGGCAGTGGGGGATGCCACGGTGGGCTGTGTTCAAGTGGCCTCGGTGGAGCAGTTGACTCCCCATTGCGATGAGGTGTGGCATTTGGATCCGGATCGTCGGCCGACGGGTCGGCGTTCGGTGCAGCTCGCGCACCATGCACCAGGACCGGCAGAGATTTTTCGCCTCCGCCGTGCTGCGCCCCGGGGAGTCTTGAAATTGGCACCCGCCACGCAGGTGCCGGAGGGTTGGCAGCAGGAGGCCGAGCTGGAGTGGATTTCACGGGACCGTCAATGCCGTCAGTTGGTGGTCTGGTTCGACGCACTGGCTGGTGAACCAGGGCAGCGACGGGCCACTGCCGTCCTGCAGAGCCTTCCGCAAAACAACACCGAAGGTATCCCGCGGTCGGAGAGGATTGGCGCGCGAAACGGTTTAGGCGCGTGCAGTCCATTAGAGGAGCCGGTGGCACATACCTTCGTGGGGCATCCGGACACGCGTGCCGAGGTGTTGCGGGAGCCGGCTAGATTTCTCTATGACTTGGATCCAGCCATTCGTGCAGCGGGCCTTACGGGGGCTTTTGCGATGCGGCACAACCTGGCGGCCTTGGGGCAGGAAGCCGGGTACTTAACGAGCACTGTACCGTGCAGCCATCCCCTGTTGGCACGGTTTGAAATACATGAGCAGTTGCCGCTACGCCTGAAGCCTTTGGCTCAGGCCTTACGCGCCCGCGGTCTGGGCCAATTGGAAATCAAGAAACGTGGGGTGGACATCGACCCTGAAAAGTTGCGTCGACAACTTAAGCTCCGTGGAGACGCACAAGCAACCCTGTTGCTGACCAAGTTGGGTCAGCGGGAGGTCGCGTTTTTGGCTCAACGCGGGGACTGAGGTTAACGGTGCATGGTAAGGCCTCTTGAGTGCTGCACTACCCAGCTGGACTGCCAGCAGGGAAGCCTCGACTTGGGTTTCACTTTTTGGGGTATGTTGATTGGGTGCCACCGCTGGCTTGTCCCAATCCTGTGTGGCGCGAAACTCGCTATGGGTGGCACCCAACGCTGGTAACGATTTTAGTAGCAGTATTAAGGGGTTCCAGTCATTCCCGCGCAGGCGGGAATCCAGTAGCAGTGCCAGTGGTCTA
>CAMYJY010000247.1 GCA_947258835.1 uncultured Pirellulales bacterium | reverse complement strand
TCTCGCCGCTCTCCAGCGTCATTCCCGCGCAAGCGGGAATCTAGACCAACTGGCACTGCTACTGGATTCCCGCTTGCGCGGGAATGACTGGAACCCCTTGATACTGCTACTAAAATCGTTACCAGCGGTGGGAGCCACCTACTGGAGGAGCACGGTCATGGGGAAACATCCGACTGAAACTCTCTCTGGAACAGCAGTTCATTGTCTCCCAAGAACTTGCCCCGCTGGAATCCACACTGCGTAAAAATCGCCTGCATCCGGTTGTTGTCCATAGTCGTTTCGGCCACCACGCGATCAATCCCCCAGCTCTGGCAAATTTCTAGGCAGTAGTCGGTTAAGGCAAGTCCCAAGCCCTGGCCTTGCCAGGCATCTTCGACCAGCACGGCATACTCGGCATGCTGGTGATCGGCATCGGCCACCAAGCGGCCCACACCAATCAGACGCTGCTGGTCCGCAGTCGTGATCTCAGCCACAATGGCCAGCGTGCGGTCGTAATCAATAAAACAAAAACGGGTTGCCATTTCATGCGTCGTTTCCTTGAACAAGTAGCGGAAGCGCAACCATAACGATCTTTCTGAACAGCGGGCCAACATCGCATGCCAAGCCGGCTCGTCCTCCGGTTGGATGGGGCGAAACAGCACGGGCGTGCCGTCCGGCAGCTGGTGGTGGTGGAGATATTCCTGGGGATAGGGACGAATTGCCAGGTGCGAGTAGCTCTTCGTCGATGGCGACGCCAGCTCCGCGTCCCAGACGATGCGGGCATCCAGCGCCACGGCATCTTCCGCCGTGGCTAGGAGCGGGTTCACGTCCAACTCGGCGATGGCTGGGTGCTCCGCGATCAAATGGGAAATGCGGATCAACGTCTGGATCAAACGATCCAGATCGACCGCGGGCCGACCGCGATATGCTTGGAGCAAGGGCCAAGTCCGCAGGGACTGCAGCATCCGCAGGGCCAAACGTTCGTTCAGAGGGGGGAGTTCCAAGGCGTGGTCACGCAGGACCTCCGCGGTAATTCCCCCCGCACCGACCAGCATGACCGCGCCAAAAACTGGATCCCGTTTGGCACCGACAATCAGTTCGACACCGCCAGCGGCAGAGCACATTTTCTGGACCGTGACTCCCAAGACCTCCGCGTCGGGACGCTGCGCGGCAGCCGCCGCCACAATCTTCTCAAAGGCCTGCCGTACCTCGGCCTCGCTGGAGATGCCGACCACCACCCCTCCGACCTCTGTTTTATGGGTGATTTGTGGTGCATCCACTTTCAAAACCACCGGGTACCCCACACGTTGGGCCAGGGCGACCGCCGCGGCCGCGGTGGCGGCGGGGACAGGTTGGGTGACCGGTACCTCGTAGGCTGCCAACAACCCTTTCGCCTGCGTTTCGGAGAGAATTTGCTTTCCCCCACCTGCTAGGGCGCGCAGCTGCTGATCCACTTGGTCCCTCTGCCGCGGACTTTCGGGGCAGAGATTCCGGGGCGTCTCATAGAGGATTTGGCGATTTCTCTGGTACTTCAGCAGATAGCTAAAGGCGCGCACAGCCCGTTCCGGTGAACCATAGCTGGCAATGTTGGCGGAGGCGAGCAAATCCCTCCCGGCATGCACGCTGGCCCCGCCCATCCAGGCGGTGAGGATGGGTTTCCGCGTTTGGCTGGCGGACTGGATGACAGCCAACGCCGTTTCGGTAGGGACGGTCATGGCTTGGGGCGTAAGCGTTACTAAGACGGCATCGACTCCCGGGTCGTGGAGCACAACCTCCAGCGCGTCCGCGAAGCGCGCTGGATCGGCATCCCCCAAAATGTCGACCGGATTCCCCCGCGACCAAGCGGCTGGTAGCTGCTGGTCCAGTTGGGAAAGCGTTTCCGGGGATAATTTTGCCAGCACCCCGCCGCGATCCAGCAGGGCATCGGTCGCCATCACACCGGGACCCCCCGCATTGGTGACAATCGCCAACTGCGGTCCCTGGGGAGGGCGTTGCCGAGCCAGTAATTCGGCACAGTCAAACATGTCTTCGGCCTCGTCAACGCGGACCATGCCCGCGCGTTGAAAAGCGGCCTCATACACCGCGTCGACACCGGCCATCGCGCCCGTGTGCGAAGCGGCGGCCTGAGCCGACTCGGCAAAACGTCCCGCCTTGTAGACGACGATGGGTTTGGTGCGGGTAAACGCGCGGGCGGCAGAAAGAAAATTGCGTGACTCGGTGATCGATTCGACATAGAGGACAATCGAATCGGTGTGCGGGTCTTCGGACAGATAGTCGATCAGATCCCCCACCTTGACGTTCAAGGCATTGCCAATCGAGATGAATTTGGAAAAACCAATGTTCTTCCCCAAGGACCAGTCCAGCACGGACGTGCACAGCGCGCCCGATTGCGAGATGAAGGCCACCTTTCCAGGCTGCGGCAAGGAGGCGGCGAAGCTGGCGTTCAACCGTGCCGCCGGTACAATCACCCCCAAACAATTGGGGCCCATGATCCGCAACGAGGGAAACTGGGCGGAAGTTTCTGCCAGTTTTTGCTCCAGGGCCTGGCCCTGCTCCCCCACTTCGCGAAATCCAGCGGCCAGAATGATTAATCCACCCACGCCCACTTCGCCGCATTGGGCCACGATCTCTGGTACGGTCGCCGCTGGCGTGCAGACGATCGCCAGGTCCGGCACGCGGGGAACGTCGGCTATCGCAGGATAGGCCGGAAGGCCCAACACGGATTCATGCTTGGGGTTGATCGCCAAAATCTCCCCGGGGAATTTTGCCGCGATCATATTCTGCAGCACCGTCTGGCCGACCGCTCCAGGTCGAGCACTGGCCCCGATCACGGCGACGCTCTGGGGATGGAATATTTTTGCTAGGTTGTGAATTGGCATGGCCCAGGTCCCCCGACATGTATGATGTGAGATGTTTGATGTGAGATGTGAGATTTATGATGTGTGTGTTATTTGCCAGTTACTGGCACTGCCGGTACGGCAGTGTATTCACCATACATCAAATATCTCACATCAAACACAACCCCGGGTGCCATCCAACGCTGATAACGATTTTAGGGGCAGTATGTGGCAGTATTAGGGGGTTCCAGTCATTCCCGCTCCTTTCCGTCATTCCCGCTCCTTTCCGTCATTCCCGCGCCTTTCCGTCATTCCCGCGCCTTTCCGTCATTCCCGCGCAGGCGGGAATCCAGTAGCAGTGCCAGTGGTCTAGATTCCCGCCT
>CAMYJY010000246.1 GCA_947258835.1 uncultured Pirellulales bacterium | reverse complement strand
AGCCCCTAGCCCCTAGCCCCTCCACCCATGTCCCTGTTCGCCGCCGCCGAAGCCGAACACCGTCGCCAAGCGCAGCCGCTGGCCAGACGGATGCGCCCTCGCAACCTAGCTGAGTTTGTGGGGCAGCGGCATTTTCTGGGGGAAGGCAAGTTGCTCCGGCGGTTGATCCAGGCCAACCAGCTGACGGCGCTCCTATTTTATGGCCCGCCCGGCACCGGCAAGACGACTTTGGCCCATTTGTTGGCCCGGGAAACCCGTTGTCACTTTCGGCAGTTGAATGCGGTCACCAGTGGCGTGAAGGATTTACGCGAACTGCTGGAGCAGGCGCGGGAAGCCCTGTTGGCCGCGGGCACCCGCACACTGTTGTTCATCGACGAAATCCATCGTTTCAACAAGGCCCAACAAGACGCGCTGCTGCCGGATGTGGAAGAGGGCACCATCATCCTGGTGGGAGCGACCACGGCCAATCCGTTTTTTAGTGTCAACAGCGCGCTGGTCAGCCGGAGTCGGGTATTTGAGTTTGAACCCCTGCAGGAAACGGAGATCACTACCCTACTCACGAGGGCGGTGCAAGATAGCGAGCGCGGGCTGGCCAACTATCAAGTCCACTTGCACCCAGAGGCGGCGGATTTTTTGGCCCGTACCTGCGATGGGGATGCCCGGCAGGCACTCAGTGCATTGGAGATTGGTGTGCTGGCCACGGACAGTCGGCCCGTCGAGTTCAGCTTGGAGCTGGCAGCCGAGTCGGTGCAGCGGAAAGCCATCCAGTACGATCGCGATGGCGATACGCATTACGACAGCATCAGTGCCCTCATCAAGAGTATCCGCGGCAGCGATCCGGATGCCGCCATCTATTGGCTGGCCCGCATGCTGGAAGGCGGCGAGGAGGTGCGGTTTCTCACCCGCCGCTTGGTGATTCTAGCCAGCGAGGATGTGGGCAATGCCGACCCGCACGCCCTCCCTCTGGCAGTGGCCGCCATGCAGGCCTGTGAGTTTGTGGGACTCCCCGAATGCCAGCTCACGCTGTCCCAAACGGTCACCTATTTGGCCTGCGCACCCAAATCCAACGCCTCCACCCTGGCGATCGGAGCTGCCCGGAGCGACGTCCGCGGCGGACGCACGGTACCCGTGCCGATGCACCTTCGCGACAAACACTACGCCGGCGCCCAACAACTGGGCCATGGCACAGACTACCAGTATGCGCATGATGCAGAAGACGGTATCGTAGCGCAGGAATATTTGGGGGTGGAATGCGAGTATTACCATCCCGTACCGCGAGGCTACGAGGTCGAGCTGGCAGAGCGGCTGACCCAAATTCGGGCCAAACTGCGTGGCAGCGACTCGGAGGAAGCCGAGGCAGAGAAAAAGCCAGGCAGGAAACAGTAGGCCTGCAACGTCAATCACTTACTATGAATAAAGGAACTCTAAAACCATGATCACCGTAGGAATGAACTATCAGGTCTTGGAAGGGAAGCAACAAGAGTTTGAAGAAAAATTTGCTGCTGTGATCGAGGCCTTAAATGCCGCCGAAGGACACACCAGCTCCAAACTTTGGAAAGACACGGCGGACAGTTCCTCCTACCTGATTACCAGCGAATGGTCTGCCGAGCAGGCCTTTACGGATTTTATCCGCAGCGATGCCTTCCGCGCGGTCACCAATTGGGGCAAGGAACAAATCCTCGCCGGGCGGCCGCAGCATAAGATTTATAAGAGCTAGCGGCATGCAGCTTAATCTAGCGCAGCTCGGTGTTTCTCGTAGCGAACTGGGAGTGATCCTGGCCGATCACGGCTCGCGGCGAGACGAGAGCAACCAACTGCTCCTGGCGGTGGCAAAGGCCTACCAAGAGCAGACTGATTGGCCGATTGTGGAACCGGCCCATATGGAACTGGCCGAACCGTCCATCGCCACGGCCTTCACCCGCTGCGTCGACCAAGGGGCCCAGCTGGTTGTGGTGTTCCCTTACTTCCTCTCGCCGGGGCGCCACTGGCAGCAAGACATCCCAGCGCTCACTGCTGCAGCCGCTGAGCAACATCCGGGCATCCGGCACCTGGTCACGGCACCGCTGGGTTTGCATCCGCTGCTCCTGCAAGTCATCAGCGAACGGATCGGCCATTGCCTGGATCATGTGGTTGGAGAGGCCGACGCCTGCGACACCTGCCAGGGCACCAGCGCCTGTCAGATCCACTAATTTGCCGCGAGACCCTGAAAAACAAACTGTTTGTCTGCTTATGCGGTCAAACTTGTTGTATTTGAGTCAAATTTTTGTAGCGACCAACGGGAGCGGGCAAACGTCCTCCGAGCGATAGCTCGCATTGGTTCGAGGCCCGAACCTCGTTAGGATTTTCTGCTTTCTCGAATAGCAGAAACAATATCTCCTGTCGTGGCATTCGCTTTTATTCCCGGAATATCAAGCGGCGATTTCTTGTCTTTCTCAGGGCAAATCGAAAAAACCGATCCGTCTTTGCGGTGAACTAAAACCTTTCCACTCCTTTTCGCCTCTTCCAGAACGGAAGCAAAATTCTGCCGCGCTTCTGAATAAGTGTATACGTGCATCTCAAACCTCCAAGACCCCGAGTCCAAGATCCTGTGCTTGGACTACAAACGCCCTATCGAGACTCATGACCGGCGCTCCAATATCCATAGCGCACTGAAGGAAGTATGCATCGTATGCATAGCAATCTACTTTTTTGGCAATTTCAAGGGCTCGGCCAATGTCCACATGAACATAACGAAGGGGGATTTTTTCGAACGCATCATACGCTGCCTTCGCCTCCGCAAGCTCCATGCGCTTTCGTTTCAACATGGCTGTGAACGCGTTGCCAACTTCCCACGGAATCACGGCCGGTCCAAATAGCTGAGCACCCTTTGTTTTACCGATTATTCGCTGGCGTTCGGGTTCATTGAGCACGACTGCCAATAAGACCGAAGTATCCGTAACAATGTCCATCCTAAACTCCAATTGCACAATTGTACAATACTGCATCGCTAATTGCAAATATCACTGGAGATTTCTCTCGTCCTCTCTAGTTAGGCCTCGTGCAAATCTGACAGATGCCTTAATTGAGCGGCTGTGGGTTGAAAGTTGGGCAGATGAGAACTTACCCATCGACAGCCCAATGGAGTCGCTTCGCGGGGATTTTCGATCATGCGGCAGGTAAAAACTTACCTGCCGCTCGCCTTTATGTTTTAACGATTGGGTAATTTTTGCCGATAAAACACACTGTGCCTGACGCCACGTGCGGTTGCCAGCAGTTACTGGCCGCGTACGCAGCACTCTTCTCAGCTTGATCATATTTGCGGGGTCCAGGATGACGTGCCGCTTGTCGCTAGCACTTGGTTTCCTAGTTACCGCCTTTACCGCCGGAGGAATTCAGGCCAACGAGCCCATCGTGCCCGGTACCGGACAGCGGGTCCAACGGGTCGGCGATGATTTTGAAAATCCGGGCTGGAAATATGTCATGAATGGCCAGAAGGCCAGCTACGAACAAGATGAAGAGCAGCGTCCCCCGGGAGGCTTTGCGCGGAACCGGCGGTGGTACGAATCGGCCATGCGGGGGCAACCCGACGTAGTCAGGCGGGTGCCCACCCCTCCGGGCGGTATTGAAGGCAGCCAGGGGGCCCTGCTTCTGGCCACCCGGTTGTCGGGGATTCCAGGCACCATCGCGGGCACGCAAATGCAAGATGACTTGCTGATGGGTGTGGCAGGTCGGATTGGTCGCCCAGTGCCGGTGGGTTGGAGCCCGAATTGTACCGTGCGGGTATTTTTGCCCCCCTTCGACAAATGGGAAAATCGCACGGGGGCCTCCTTTGGCATTCGGGCCGATGTCCGAGGTCGCACCCGAGATGGTGAAGTGGACGCCTATTGGCCCGGATTCTTTATCTTGTTTCGCAGTAAAAATGACAAACGTTTTGCAGAAGACTTTGCCCAAATCAACGTCCGCGCCCAACCCAGCGGTCGCGATCGGATCGGCCCCAAAATCTATCAGCCCGGTTGGTGGACCTTTGGGCTCTCACTCACTCCCGACGGCAAAGTGCACTTCTATGCCAGCGAGGGCGTCGACGATCTCACCGAGGAAGACCACCTGTATTCGAGTTTTCCCTACGGCTCCCGCTGCCTGCTGTTTGACAATTTTTTCTTCAACGTGGCCAATTGGGAAAATGGTAAGAACTGGTCGACCCCGTGGGTGATTGACGACCCCCAGTTTTTTGTGATTCCCCCAGAGGGTCTGTCGTTGGCCCAGCTGCTACGGCCACACCAGCGGTCGCAGGCGAACCGGCGGAGTGCCCCGCGCACGGCCAGCAATCCGATCCATCGTTTCCAGCAGGGATGGAAACGTTAGCGCATTTTTTGTTGGTAACGATTTATCCCGGAAGAAAAAGAGTAGGTATGCATCAACCTGTCCGCTGGATCACCGCCGCTCTCCTGCGTCATTCCCGCATTATTCCACGTCATTCCCGCATTATTCCACGTCATGCGTCATTCCCGCATTATTCCACGTCATTCCCGCATTATTCCACGTCATTCCCGCGCAGGCGGGAATCTAGACCACTGGCACTGCTACTGGATTCCCGCGCGGGAATGACTGGAACCCCTTAATACTGCTACTAAAATCGTTACCAGCGTTGGGTGCCACCTTTACCGACTGCCTCGGCCGCTCGCCCACAGGCCAGCTCAGCCGCCATAAGCTGCTCAGCTCCGGAGTCACACAGGGCACTCTGCATTCCGCCTCCGTGGGTAAAACGCTGCTCGACCCCCGGGCGGAAAAACGACCCACCAAAATTTTGGGGCGATTTTCAGTGCACGCTCTACAATGCCGCCGGTCAGCTGCTGCTGACCTCTCCGGTCGTTGATTTTGATTTCCAGAGCGGCAGCCTGCGATTGATGACTTCTGCGGGAGGCTTGGTGACCGCAGTAATTTTGCCTTAATACGAGCAGGAAGATCTTACGAACCCGAGTTACGACGTCTGCTGGCCGAGGCCCCCTACCCTTCCCGCCAAGTCGACGAAAATCTAGCGGACATCCGCGCCCAAATCGCGGCCAACCAGCAGGGGGCCAGGGAACTGACAGAGCTGGTGCAGCGTTATTCGGCCAAGACTGTCATCGCCAACATGCAGGGCATCCAACAAGCAGCCACAACCAAGGTCCGTCAGGCCCTAGCCCGGCTAGGCGACCACAGCCAGGGCGGCAGTGCCACCAGACAAACCGAGGGCGACCGACCCCGAAATACTCGAGCGGCGGCAACCCGTACGGCTGTGGGAATTTTCCATCCGGCGGGGAGCGGGCGGAGCGGGCCGACAAACGGGCGGCGACGGCGTGATCCGTCGCTTGGAATTTCTGGCACCTTTGGAAGTGTCACCAATCACCGGCCGCCGCGGCCCCCATCCGCCTTACGGCGCGGCCGGTGGAGGCCCAGGACAGGTGGGCGAAAACTGGCTGCTGCCGGTAGATGCCCCGCGGCAAAAACTGGCCCCTATCTGCGAGATCTCCGTCAGACCAGGCGACGTGTTGGAAATTCGCACACCGGGTGGCGGAGGTTTTGGTGCTATACATTAGTGGATTGGGCACATGCCTTCATCGACGTGCATTGCGTGCTCAGGCAGAACTCAACTTCGCTCGCCATCACAAGAAGATGGCCGGAAATGGGTGTGTGCCAAGGCGGCGGCGGTGGCCGCCTTGGCACACACCCATCCCTTGAATTAGAGATT
>CAMYJY010000245.1 GCA_947258835.1 uncultured Pirellulales bacterium | reverse complement strand
CGATCCAATATCGTTGCTGCGGTACGCGAACGATCCCCCCTCAGCAGCAGCGTTGCCATGGGTGACAACGCTGTGACTGCCGCGCAGGCCGGAGCCAGTTCACACCGCCGCCATTTCCAGCGCCGCGGCAGCCATCGCTTTCCGCTCAGGGCAGCCATACTCCTGCCACCATTCGGCAGCCTTCAGGCTGGACCAGGAATCCCGCTGGGGTACCTGTTCGAGAGCGGTGCGCAAGGCCTGCGCGTCCTGGATTCGCTGGTCGGGCTCTTTTTCCAAACATTCCAGAATGATGGCCTCGAGCTCCTCGGGAATATCAGGGTTTAACTCCCGCGGAGGCCGCGGGGTTTCGGAGGCGTGGGCCACCATCACCTTGAGGGGCTGCTGATAAACAAAAGGCGGTCGTCCCGTGGCCATAAAGTACATGACCGCGCCCAAGGAATAGATATCGCTACGGATATCGACTTGGAGGCTCCCGGTAGCTTGCTCGGGAGACATAAACAAGGGCGACCCCGTAATTGCCCCTTCCTGGGTCAATCCCGCGTCCTCTTGCTCTAGAGTGGGCTTGGCCAAGCCAAAGTCAAGCAATTTGGCCACATCAAATTGCCCCCCCCGGTAAGCACAGTAAATATTGGCCGGCTTGATATCACGATGCACGAGGCCGTGTTCGTGGGCTTCGGCCAAGGCATCGCAAACCTGCGTCATCAAGTGCACGATCCGCGCTGCAGGCAGAGGACCGTGTCCTTCGACCAGCTCGCCCAAGTTGTGACCGGGCAAAAACTCCATCACGTAGTAAAACGTGCCATCCTCGGTGCGCCCGTAGTCGTAGATATCAATCGAGTTCCAATGCGACAATTTTGCCGTGGCCCGCACCTCGCGCTCGAAACGGGCCAAAACCTGGGCGTTGCCCGCCTTTTCCGGGCGAATCACTTTGATGGCACAAGGACGCTTCATCATCTCGTGCTCGGCCAGATACACCTCGCCCATGCCGCCGCTACCCAGCATCTGTTTGAGCCGATACTGCCCCAACTGGCGGGCCACAAAGGCCTCACTCCGCAAGGCTCCAATGGTCTGCACCCCCACGGTCGCCGTGACCACCGTGAGCACCATCACCAGCACATGCTCGATAAACACGCCCTGGAAGCCCTGCAGTTGAGCAAGCTCGGCAAACTTACCCGAGCGGAGGTAGGCCAGGCCCATAATCACGATGGGCCCCAGCCCCAACAAACTATGCACGATAGCTGCCCGCTGCCAAAAATTGGGCACAAACAAAGCGTAACAAAAAATTAGCAACACCCACGCGCTGGTAAGATTGGGTATATGCGAATGACCGTCCGTAAGCTCCGCGCAAAAAATCAGCTTGTGGTACCCTACCAGCAAGAAAAAGGCGGCCGGTGCTCCAAATACCAATAACTCGGCCCAGCGGAGCCGCTGATAAACCATTTTACAGTGCACGCAAAGCCGCTGTGCTATCAACGCCAGCAATAGCGTCACGGCCACGTGCGCGTAAAAGACCACCGCATGGTCTCCAGACACATACTGCTCAAACGAGAGCAAACCGCGCAGCAAGAATGCGGCAAACCCAGCCCCTAACAGCAAGGCCACCAGCCGCAGGCGTTTTGCCAAGATTCCTAGGGTCTCTTGGCTCTGACGGGGACCGCTGCCTTCGACCAATGCCACCTGACGACGCGCGGGTGCGCGCGAGGGGAGCGAACCAGAGTTCAATTGCTGGCCAAAAGGGCTGGAACTTTCGATCGTCTCGGCGTTGGAATCAACTTGTGGGACTTGGGACACGCTGTCGTCCTCCAAAATACCTGGGCAAACCCGCGTAGACTTTTTTGATGCTTCGGGTTCTATTGTTCCATGGTAACCGCCCAGCACGGCCTGGGCTATGGGCTTTCCCTCGCATGAATTAGCCCTCCAGCCTTGCCTAGCGAACTATCGTAGACTGGGCAACGTATTGGTAACTCAGGCCGGGGTGAACAGCGATGAAAACAGCACAATGCACCAACGAGCACACTCCCACTGATCGCTAACGCGATCAGGTGGCCGAGCGACTGACGGTAACAGTCATTGATCCCTGCCTGCAGTGCAGCACCCAACGCGGGCGGGCCCAATGCTCCCGAGCAGCAGCTCGAGTTGGTTGGCAGCCCACCGCCCAGTGTAGTAAAAGGACAACACGAGGTTGTCCAACAGCAGCATGACAAACGACATGGTGACAGTCGTCAACATGCTTTAGGAAGGACCCAAACCATTCCTCCCCCACAGCGATATCTCTTGCTGTCCTGAGAAAAGCTTTCTTAAGCCTACTGTTTTGTGAACTAGGCTTTGATTGTGTACCCAAACGTTGCTGCAGCGCTTGCTGCTGCAACGATTAAAACACGATAAGTCGCTTTTCTGGACGTGAGCCAGCTTCCTATTAGCTGGTTTGGTCTTAGGGAATTCCCAAAAAATTCGCCTTACGTTTGTTTTGAAACAAATGAGCCCACACGTAAGTGCCAACCCGTAATGCAAAGCAGTTTCCCTGGGGGGGAAATGATGCCGCGAGATACCCAACGCAACTTCCGCTGGTCCGGCAATTTGGAAACGCTGGAAGATCGACTGGTGATGTCAGCCGATCCTGTTGGGAGTTCGTTCGATGCAAGCATCCAACAGCACGCGGCTGTTGACGATTTGCCACCCTTGGACCATCACCTAGAATCCACTCCTGACTTTTGGATCGACACGGCAGATCCAACTTCTTTGGAACAGCATCTGCATCAAATTGATCAGGCCTTGGCCAGCGCACACGATCAAACAGGTCTCAACCAGGTTCGCAGCGACTACGGATTTACGGGCCTTGGACAAACGGTGGCGGTCATCGATAGCGGCATTGCCTACGACCACTACGCGTTGGGGAGTGGCTTTGGCCAAAACTATCGCGTCGTGGGCGGCTGGGATTTTACCGGTGAGAATGACGCGATCCCCTACGACGATGGTCCCTCAGGGGCCCACGGTACGCACGTCTCGGGGATTATTGGTAGCACCGATAGCGCCCATGAGGGAGTTGCTCCCGGGGTCGATCTGGTCGGCCTACGCGTCTTCGACGACGTGGGAGCCGGTTATTTTTCCTGGGTGGAAAATGCCTTGGACTGGGTGCACGCCAATCGCCACAGTTTTGAAAATCCGATCACCACAGTCAATCTCTCACTGGGGGTTGCCAGTTGGAATGCGGACACGATTCCCAGCTGGGCCAGCCTGGAGGACGAATTTGCCC
>CAMYJY010000244.1 GCA_947258835.1 uncultured Pirellulales bacterium | reverse complement strand
CGCTGAGGATCGGCAGGCGTCTGAAAAAGGGTGGGCTCGACCGGGGGGCTGGTACGCACCATGGTACCGTCGGTATCCAGCCGACGATCTTCATTGATGATGAGAACTTCGGTCTCCCCAGCAGCCGCGGCCAACTCCGCCACCAGGTGCTCCACACCTTCCCGCGGCGGCATGAATTCTATGCCATAGTGCTCCAGCGCATAACGGCTCTCGGGGCGGGCGGCCATGCCGACTTCATCCCAGGCCGGCCAGTGAAAACACACTGCCTTGACTTGCGGACGGTCGGTGGCCAGTCGGCCCATCATCTTGGCCAACAGATCCGAGGCCAACGAGTAGTCTGCCTGACCCAGACCACCGAAGCGGCCGCTGGTAGAACCGAAGCTGACAAAGTATTGCAGTGGATCGTCGCTGGTGAGGGCAATCAGATGGGCGGCTCCATCGCATTTCGAGGCGATGGTTGCTCGGACCGTCTCACGCTGTTTGCGCGACAACCGGCAAGCGGCCTCGATACCAGCACCGTGCAGCACGCCCTGGAGGGGACCGTGGCTGTGGCGGATGGTGGCCAGCGTCTGGGCCACCTGCTCACGATCGCTGACATCGCATTGGTGGTAGGTGGCGTCGACACCCGCCTCGGCGAAGCTGCGGAGATTGGCGTCCAATTCCATCGACTTCTCAATCTTTCGCCAGTGGTCCGGCGGCGAGATCCCTTGGGCACGTGCCTCCAGCGCCGACTGGCGACGGAAGTCGCGGAGCTGGGCTTCATCCAGGCCCCGCCAGGGGGCATCCGCTGCGGCGGGAGGAGCAGTACCCAGCAGATGCAGTTTGAGTCCGAACTGCTGGCCCAGTTCACGAGCCACGACCGCAGTCACACCACGACCGCCACCGGTAACCACCCACACACCGCCGGACGGGATGGTGGGCTGCCGCGGCAAGTCGGCCGGAGCCTGCACCGCTTGGACCACGTAACGCTGGCCGTCTCGGTAACCAATTTCCAACTCACTACACGAGCTGGTGAGCTCGCGCAGCAAGATTTCGGCAATTTCCGGGGCGGCGGTGGCGGCGTCAAAGTCCAGGGCCTTCAACCTCAGCGATGGTGTGTCGCGGCGAATGCCTTTCAAAAAACCGGGTAGGCCACCGCCAGCATAGTTGGGCACGTCGGAGGCGAACCCAAAATCACCGCCCAGGCGGGTCACGGCCGAGAGCAAAGCCCTCGTCCCGCGCTCTTCGTGCCGGCCCACCCATTGCTGGCAGGCGGTGAACGTGTCTAAGTAGAGATCGGCGAGGCTCGCGTCACCCACACGATGGCTGGCGTCCTCGGCAAACGGTGCCAGCACCAGGTGATCGGTGACATGGGCATCGAGGTGGGCCACAAACTCCTCGGCAATGGCAAACACCGTCGCCTGACCACCTCGGGAATTGACCAAGCCAGCAATGGCCTGGCCAACCTCACCGGCACCGATCACGGCAAACGTGAGACCCGTGCAATCGGCAGCGTGGACGGAGGATGGTGCTGGGGTCATCCGCAGCACATGTCGTTTCATCACCTGCGGTGAGGACTGCTTACGACAATCCTCCGCCGTGGCCGCGTCGGCGGTGCGGGTCTGCGGTACGGGTGCGGCTGGCAGGTAGTCGGTGAGTTTCAATTCCCACGCCAGACTTCCCGCGCGGTCATAGAACCGCAGTCTATCCGGAGCGGCGGCCAATTGGCCATGGAATGCACCAGGTATTGCGGCTCCTGCTGGCAGGGATCACTCACTCCCACACACCAGTCACCCGTGAGCTGCAACTCGCCTAGCTGCTGCAGCGCTGCGGCCGTGCTGTGGGCCTGGGCGAGAACTTGATGGAGTTTGCCCGTCAGCGCCACGATGTCGGCCTCGCTGGCGGGAAGCGAGATTGGTTCGCACGATACCGCCAACCGCGCCGAGTTGATGCCTACCCGCACGTGCAGCCGGCAGGCCTCCGCCACGGCGAGGTAAACATGGGCCTCCAACTCCTGGTGGACATGCGCGACCAGTGGCGTCGGTACCGCAAAACCGGTGGGTTTCGACTGGGCTAGAAAACCCAGCGGCCAACCGTCCAGCGGCTCGAGAATCGCGTTGGCCGCGGCAACCGCCTCCTGGTTCACACCTGCCGCGGCGGAGGCGGCGGACAGGGCCTCGTTCAATCCGCAAGGCCAGGAAGCCACACCAACGGTGGCTGGTACCGCACACGTGTCGGCCAAAGTCGCCAGGGCAGCGCGGATATCATTCTGTAACGCCTGCCCGTATTGTGCGCCGCGCTGACCAGCCAAGCCCTGGAGCACTGCCACGCGGAACATATCGCCGCCGGGCAGGCCGGGATGCACTCCCGATTGGTCAGTCCGCGGCACTGCGGAGACCGGCGGTTGCTCCAGGGCCGGTGTCTCGGCGACCTCGGGCCTGACGGGCAGCGGTGCCGTCGGTGTCGAGGTATCGGTAACCGCCGGGGCAGGTGGAGCAGCCGAGACCGCGGTGGCTGACATCCCCCCTAGTTCGGCAATCAGGAAGTCGAGTACGTGGCCCAAGGTGGAAAAATCATCCAGCGACAGGTCATCGCGGGGGGCAATGTCATAATGCACGCCAACTTCACCGAACAGCTGGGCCTTTTTGATGCTGTCGATTCCCAAGTCGCCTTCCAAGTCGGCATCCAGTTCGATGATGTCTTCCGGATAACCGGTTTGCTCAACAACAAAATTCACCAGCACCCCGATCAACGCCTCGCGATCAACGTCGGACGTGGCCTCGGTCGCCACGACCGGTGCCCGAGCACTGAGCGTTGGCGATGCGGGCGCGGACTCCACAGCCGGCGCAACAGCCTGAACCACGGGTTCCGCCGTTCGCGGGGCCGGAGTCTGCGGCGCTGGCGCAGTAGTAGTGCTGGCCCCTAGTTCGGCAGCCAAGAAGTCGAGTACGTGACCCAAGGTGGAAAAATCATCCAGCGACAGGTCATCGCGGGGGGCGATGTCGTAATGCATGCCGACTTCACCGAACAGCTGGGCCTTTTTGATGCTGTCGATTCCCAAGTCGCCTTCCAGGTCGGCGTCCAGCTCGATGATCTCTTCGGGATAGCCCGTTTGCTCAACCACAAAATTCACCAGCACGCGCTGGATCTCGTCTCCGCTGATACCGGGGCTGGTGGTTGCCGTGGGTGCCGGGGCGGGGGCAACTGCCATCACGGGTGCCTGCGGCAGCGGGGCGGAAGCAGCATGCGGTTTCCGTGCTTGGGCAGCGTAGCCTGCAGCGGCTGGCACGGCTGCGCTGGCGATGGTTGCCGCGTTCACCCGCGACTTGGTGTGGCCAACGGGAGTCGAGGGGGCAGCAGGGGACAACCCGTTGGCACCGGCGTGGTGCGCACCGTTCGCCGCGCCATTACTATGCAGAGTCTCACCGTGGCCCTTACCGTTGACGGGGCTGGGCGCGGGGGCTGCCGCCTTGGCCTGCCCGGCTTGTTGGGACTTGGCTTTCATCTTCTGACGGCGACGCTGGGTGGCATCGTACACGATGAACTGAGCGCCTGGGGTCGGCCTCGTGGGTTCGGCCATCACCGTGGTCGGTTCGCTGCAGCCGAGGCACTCGGCTTGAGCGACCACATCCAACAAAGCCAACTCCGCCGGACGCAATCGATTGTCGGTCGCCATGCAGACCACGTCGGTGGCCTGGAAGTGCGTCTGGGCCAACCGCGTCAACACCTGCTTGGGCCCGATCTCCACGATCAGGGCTGGCCGGAAGCGGGCGACTTCGTTGAGCATCGCGGGGAAGTCGACCTTGGTCGTTAACTGTGCGCCTAAGCTCTGCAGGAACTGGGGCGCGCGGTGCATGACCCCGTGGCCGATCGTCGAAATCACCGGCACCGCCGTATCGACGAGTGGAATCTGGGCCAGACGCCGGGTGAGGTCCTCCGCCGCACCAGCCAGCAGCGGGCTGTGGAAGGGGCGTGGGACGTTCAGGATCACGGCGGGAACGTTGCGTTGCTGGAGCGCGTCGACGGCAGTGCGTACCGCGACGGTCGTTCCTGAGATCACGACTTGATCGGCACTGTTCTGGTTGGCCACCCACACGCCATCTCCCACGGCGGCCAGCACTTCACCGAGTACCTCCCCCGGGGCCGTGATGGCTGCCATGAGACCTTCCACGTCGTTCAACAAGTCAATGGCCTCGGCCCGATGTCGGGCGGCACGCAGGCCGTCGGTAATGCCCCAAGCACCGGCCGACGCCAGTGCCGCGTATTCCCCAAAACTGTGACCGGCGACGACGCTGGGACGGATGCCGTAACTGCGCAGCGTGCGGTCGGCAATCCAGTTGGCGCAGAGGATTGAGGCCTGCGTGTTCCACAGCACCTTGCCCAGCCCGGGGGCAGCGGGTCCGATCAGTTCTGCCAAGGGCTGCAGGCCCAACGTCTCCAGTGCCGCTGCGATCTGGGCCGCGGCAGCCTGGGCGACTGGCGATGACTGGAGCAGGGCAGCGAACATCCCCGGGTATTGCGAACCTTGTCCCGGAAACAAAAATGCCGTTGTCGGGCTGTCCGGGCGGGGCTCGCTGTAACCGTAAAAAATTCCTTCCGCTGACCAAGCGTTGCGGTGAGCGGGTTGCAGGGTTTCCCAGCGGGAGAGGACGCGGCGCAATTTCTCGTCCAACTCATGCCGGCTGCTGCAGACAATCGCCAGCCGGGCCCGATCCTGTGGGCCAAATACGCTTTCCGGCTGATAGAACGCAGCGTCGTGATCGTTCGTAATCCGCTGTCGCAGGGCGTCCCACGTACTGGCACCAAGACGAACAAAACGTCGCGCGTCTTCCTCACTCTGTGCAGCAATTCGTTCGACACAGTGTATCGCTGCGCGACTCAGGCCGCGCAACCTCAGGTAACCGTTTAAAGATGTCTGGGACAGACGTGCATTCAGTAGCAACAAGGGGACACGTCCCTGATGGAGTTGATGATACTATTCTTGTTGAAAAATGT
>CAMYJY010000243.1 GCA_947258835.1 uncultured Pirellulales bacterium | reverse complement strand
TGCCGCTCGCAGCGATTATGCGATTAACTCCGCACACCGCGTTACAAACTACCCAGAGGGCCCTAAGGATTTCGATGAAGGCGAGCAAGACCCACCCATTATCGGCATAGAGACCTTTGCGGGCATCAGTCATCAAGGGAGAGGGGCTGAGGTCCGGCAGATAGTCGATGGGCTCTCCAATACGTACCTAGTGGCAGAAAAATTTCTGGATCCGAATCATTACACTGACGGCAAGTCGATTGGAGACAGTGCTACGCTGTATAGCGGTTACTGCTACGACCTACACCGTTTTACATCTATCTATCTCACACCACTGCTAGACAAACCGGTTACGCTTACGGACCGCGGCTACAGACGTTTTGGCAGCGCCCACCCAGCCGGTTTTCACGCGGCCATGTGTGACGGTTCCGTAAAAACCATATCTTACGAAATCGAGGCGGAACTTCACTTCCGTCATGGCCATCGGGCTGACCAAGGCCTACCAATCGTTGCCGGAGATATCCCGGATTGATGCCCCGGACTATTCAATGAGTCCCTCTCGCATGGCAATGCGGGTAATATCCGTCATCTTATGGACGGCTAGTTTTTTCATCAGCTTGGACTTGTGGTTATCGACCGTGCTGCTGGCGATATCCAGCCGCGCGGCTGTGCTCCGCACGCTATTGCCCTCTGCCAACAACTTCATCACCTGGGTTTCGCGAACCGTGAGCCGCGCCGCCGAGGGCGCATCGGCGCGTAGCTGGAAGCGATTGGCCAACTCATCAAGTGCCAGAATCCGCTCCAAATCTTGGTCATGGGTGACCTTTCCGCGCGCTAAGCTGTGGATACCGTGGCAAATCTCCTCAAACCCTGAATGTTTGCTAAAATAGCTGGTGAGATACATGTTGATGATTCGGTTGGCCCGCACGTGGCTAATTTTTTCGTCCAGAAACATGATCGCCAGCTGGCTGTGGTGGTCGCGCAGCTCATCCGCTACCGCAAACGCACCATCGTCGGGATAGCGGGCATCCAGCACGACAATATCCGGCTGGTGCTTGAAACACTGACGACGAAACTCATCGAGCGTGGTGCAGGACCCCAGTAAGTCGAAATCGGGAACATCTCGGAGCAAACGGGACAAGGCCAGGCAGTCCAGCTGACGGGCTTGGGCCAGCTGGATTTTAATTTTGCCGGGTGCAGGGCTGGCCTGGGCCGGCTGAATCTGCGGCGCCACGACTGGATCGGATGCTGCTGGAAAAGCTACCTGCGACCGGCTAAGCGGCCCAGGGACGGTATTTGTGCTATTGGAGTACATGGTGCTTGTGCTTTCCTAATGCTGCCGGGGGTGATGAGAACTGCCTGACGCCTGCACCTTGACTGCAAGTACAGCCCCTTCCTGCAGCAAAGATCTGGGAAAAATGCTCCCAATACCCTGCTGTGGCGGGTATTTCGTGTTGTTTTTCTGTACTATTTAGGTAGCATAGGGTAAGGCTCCTACTGCTGGTTGCGATCCAGCTGGCGGGGGGGACAAATATTCTTTTTGTTTTCTGTCTTTTCTAGTGTTTTTGGTGGGTTGCCCGTGCCTGTTGAGCTGGAAGAAAAGCAGTCCGAATTTGAACACCTACTCCAGCAGCTAGCGGAGGGGTCGGGAGAGGCCCTCGCCAAACTGATGGAGTTGTACTCGGGGAATATCCTGCGGGCCGTGCGGCGGAGCCTGCCGCAGGCAATTCGTCCCAAGGTGGACTCGATCGATATTTTTCAATCGGTGTGGATCTCGGTGCTGGCCAAGCCGGGGCGTTTGACGGAGTTGGACACGCCGCAGCGGATGGTGGCCTATTTGACCTCGATGGCCCGGCTGAAGGTGCTGGAGAAGTACCGGCATTTCACCCGCTCCCAGGCCTGCGATGTGGCACGCGAGCAGCGGATGTCCGACCACGTGGAAATGACGGGCCTCACGCATCACCCCCGGCCGGCGCGCGACGTGATGCTGGACGCCAAACACCCTCCGGCCAGCGCCTTGGCCGAGGCCCACGAGGTCTGGAAAAAACTCCTTTCGGCTTGCGACCAACGCGACCAGCACGTGGTGCAATTGCGGCTTTCGGGCATGTCGCAGGCGGAAATCGCCGAACAACTGCAGGTGAGCACTCGAACGGTCCGCCGCAGTTTACACAGGTTGTTGCACACGTTATCCGAATAACAACAGTCGGTTGGCAGAAGCTGCATGAAAGGTCTTCTCAGCACCCATCGGCAAGATCTCGAGGCCACGGTGGTCACGCTGGAGCCGTCCGCGCAGAGCCTGGTCGATCACATCAAGCACAATTGGTCGACCGATCCCTCCCGAGACCTCCCGTCTTTACTGGAGGAACATCCAGAACTGTGTCAGCACCGTTCGCTGGTGATCGATCTGGCGGTCGATCAGTATCGGCTCCGGCAGGAGCAGGGGCAGCTGGGCAGTATTGGTGGTTATTGCCAGCCTTTTGAGCGTTTTGGCAGCGCACTGCACAGCTCGATCTGCCGACAAATCGAAGTGGAGCAGTATCTGGACGCCCATCCGGAGCTGGGCCTCAAACTACCCGAAGTCGCTTGGCCGCAGGTGGGCGACACGCTGGGCGATTTTCAGGTGCTGGAGAAAATTGGCGCTGGGGCCCTGGCCCAGGTCTTCCTGTGTGCGGAACGTGGCTTGGGGGATCGGCAGGTGGTGGTGAAGGTCTCGCGGCATGGCACGCAGGAGGCCAGCACCCTCGGCAAGCTGCAGCACCCCCACATCATGCCCGTGCACTCGATCCAGGTGCACCAGGAGACCGATCAGTGCTATCTCTGCACGCCCTTTCTGGGCCGCAGCACGCTGCATGATTTGCTGAGCACGGCCTTTACGGAGGGGCTGCCGGGGCACGGTGCCGCTTTGCGGCAGGCCGCGACACTGTGGGTTATGCCCAGCGATCGCTATGCCCAGATCGCCGCCACGGATCCGAATCCCTGCCGCGGCGGGTACATTGATGCCGTACTGCGACTGACCGTCAAATTGGCGGACGCCCTGGCCGCTGCCCACCGGGCAGGGGTGCTGCATGGGGACCTCAAGCCGTCCAATGTACTCCTAACACCCGCGGGCGAGCCGGTATTGTTGGATTTTAATCTGGCCCGAGACGACACGCTCGGTGTGGAGCTCCGCGGGGGCACCCTGCCCTACATGGCCCCCGAGCAAATCCGGGCCCTGCTGCTGCAAGAGCAGCCGGCCGAGCAGGGATGCGACAAGCGCAGTGAGGTGTATTCCCTGGGGG
>CAMYJY010000242.1 GCA_947258835.1 uncultured Pirellulales bacterium | reverse complement strand
TTCCCGCTTGCGCGGGAATGACGGAAACACATGCACTGCCACTAGATTCCCGCTTGCGCGGGAATGACGGAAACACATGCACTGCTACTGGATTCCCGCGCGGGAATGACTGGAACCCCCCATACTGCCCACAAAATCGTTACCAGCGTTGGGTGCCACCCGCCACCCGCGACAGCAGAGTGGAGGCAACTTGGCAATCCCCTTCTGCCAACCGCCAGGTTGATGGACTTGCCCCCCCATACCCTGTAAAATACGAATCCCACACTCGGCCATCGCGCCACGTAGGTAGCCCACTACCGTAAGACGCGTTCCCCGGCCAGACTTCCCCCCCGCCCTTGGTGGTCCCCTGATGTCCGACGATACACTGCCCCGGATTGCCGTGCTCGGCGCCGGCCCGATGGGACTGGAAGCCACCCTCTATGCCCGCTACCTGGGTTATCCGGTACAGCTGATCGAACGTGGTCCCACCGCCGCAGCCAACGTGCTCGCCTGGGGCCATGTGGAATTATTTACTCCCTTTCGCCTCAATGCCTCCCCCCTGGGGGTGGCGGCGCTGCAGGCACAAGATCCCGGCTGGCAGGCACCGGAAGCGGAGGCTGTGCTCTCAGGCAGGGAATTGTACGAGCGGTATCTGCAACCGCTGGCCGCCAGCGATTTAGTCCAGTCGCAGTTCCAACTGGAGACCGAAGTCTTGGCCGTGGGCCGCCAAGATTGGCTCAAATCCGAAGGTCTGGGCGGAGAGGAACGGAGCGACTCCCCCTTCGTCCTCCTGCTCCGCGATGCGGCCGGTGCCGAACGGACTACCGAAGCCGACATCGTTCTCGACTGCACGGGCACCTTTGGAAATCACAATTGGCTCGGGCAGGGCGGTGTACCGGCCCCCGGCGAGTCGGTGGCAGCAGCACATATTGAGTACGCATTGCCCGATGTGCTGGGACGTGACCGACAGCGTTACGCGGGACAGCACACCCTCCTGGTCGGCGCGGGCTATTCCGCGGCCACCGTGGTCACTCAGTTGGCCCAACTGCCAAACTCAAAAGTCACCTGGCTGACGCGAGGCACGAGCGCAGTGGGACCTATTCGCCGCATACCGGACGACCGCCTGCCCCGTCGCGATGCCCTGGCCGCGGCCGCCAACCAACTAGCCACGGCGGACGGACCCGTGACCCACAGCCAAGCCACAACGGTTACGGCCATCGAGTACCGCCAAGCGAGCGATGATTTTGAGGTACACTTGGCAGGCCAGCAACAAGGTCCGCACAGGTTCGACCGGATCGTCGCCACCATCGGCTATCGACCGGACAATCGAATTTTTCAAGAACTGCAAGTTCCCCTCTGCCATGCCACCGACGGCCCGCTGAAGTTGGCCAGCACACTCGCGCGGAACACCAACTCGGCCTCCACCGATTGCCTCAACCAACCCAGCGCGGGCCCGCAGAGTCTGAGCAACCCGGAACCAAATTTTTACGTACTCGGTCAGAAGAGCTACGGTCGCCACCCGCAGTTTCTGCTGAGCATCGGCCACGCACAAATTCGTGACGTGTTTACCATCATCGGCGAACGTGAAGATCTCGATATTTATGCCACCATGCCGAACGGTGGTGCCGGATAGCAAGTCGAGACGACAAGGTCCACCGCCAGCTGTGCCACCGGTGGGGCGTTGGAATTTGAACGACGACGAAACAGGGCGCTGACGCACAGGGACGAAACTCGATGAGCACCACCGCAGCACCGCCTACCGTTGCGCTGTCCCACCTGGACCACCTCTGGTTTCAGGTGTCCGGCACGCTCTGCAACCTAACGTGCCAGCACTGCTTTATTAGCTGCAGCCCCAAAAACGACTCCTTTGGGTACCTGACACTGGCGGAGGTCCGCCAACAACTGAAGGCATCGGTGGCCCTGGGAGTCAAGGAGTACTACTTCACCGGCGGAGAGCCTTTTTTGAATCGCGAGCTGGTGCCCATGCTGGTGGAGACCCTCGGCTTTGGACCGGCCACCGTGCTGACCAATGGTACGGTACTCCAAGACGCCTGGTTGGACACGCTCCGCGCGGCCGTAGAGGCCAGCATCTACTCGCTCGAGCTGCGAGTTTCCCTGGATGGATTTTCCTCGGAAACCAACGATCCCATCCGCGGTGTGGGAACTTTTGTGCGGGCGCTGGCCGGCATCAAAAAACTGGTGGCGTATGGTTTTTTGCCCATTATCACCGCCACCCGCACGTGGTCGGAGGCCGCAGATCAACAAGTGGTTAGTCAATTTGTGGCCACCCTCAAGCTGGCCGGCTATGAATACCCCCGGCTGAAAATCCTGCCTTCGCTCCAGCTGGGTGCCGAGGCCGAGCGAACCCACGGCTATCGGGATAGCGAGCGGGTCACCCAGCGGATGCTGCAGGACTTTGACGTCAGCCAATTGGTCTGCGAACATTCACGGGTGATCACCGATCGTGGAGTCTACGTGTGTCCTATTTTGTTGGACGCACCGGAGGCCCGGCTGGGCGCATCGCTGGCGGAATCCACCCAGCCCTATCCACTCCAGCACGGGGCCTGCTATACGTGTTACCAGTACGGAGCCATTTGTTCGAACTCCTCCAGTGTCAGACGGAGTGATCCGTAAGGAGAATTTATTTTGCGCAGGATTCGATGTGCCACCTTTTGTATTATTTTCCAGTTGCCCTGGCTAAGCATCTTAGCTGAGGAATTGAACAGTCCATCCCCGCACCCCACAGGAGACGTCCAACCGCCGGCAGGAAATGCAGTACCAGACGGTTTTGAGACGTACAGTCCGTTGAACTACCCCCCCACCCGCCGGGTCGATCAGGTCGATACATTTCATGGTGTGGAGGTCGCCGACCCCTACCGCTGGCTCGAGGAGGATCCACGGAATTCCTCGGAGGTGGCGGACTGGATTGAAACGCAAAATGCTCTCACGCGGAAGTATTTGGATGGTTTGGCCTCGCGGAAGACGTTTGAGGAGCAACTCACCAAGCTGTGGAATTACGAGCGCTATTCCGTACCCGAGCAGACCGCCGGGCGTTATTTTTATTTTAAGAACAACGGCTTGCAAAATCAGGCGGTGCTCTACGTCGCGGAGCACTACCAGGAGCCCGGCCGCGTGTTGCTGGACCCCAACACCTGGTCGGAAGATGGCACGATTTCCTTGGGGGCCACCCAAGTCAGTGACGATGGGCGTTATCTGGCTTACGGCCGCAAAGAATCCGGCTCGGATTGGTCCACCATTTACGTCATGCCTATTGAGGGGGGAGAACCGCTTACCGATGTGCTAACCGCTGACGGATGTGTTGCAGTGGACTCGCTGGGGCAATATCGTGTGGAACGCCGAGAGCACGGGTTTTTTCTATACCCGCTATCCCGAACCCGAGGCCGGCCAGCAGTTCCAATCGTCGGTGACCGACCCGATGATCTATTTCCATCGCCTGGGCACCCCCCAGGCAGACGACACGCTCGTCTATCGCCAACCTGATCATCCTACTTGGAGCTTTTGGCTCACCCGCTCTGACGACAACCAGTATCTGGTACTCAGCATCGCGCGGAGTACCGACCCGCAAAATCAAGTTGGGTATCGGGCGGTGTCGGCTCCCCACGATGCCCCCTGGATCCCGCTGGTGGAGGATTTTGAAAATGAATTTGAATTTGTAGGAAATACCGACAACACGTTTTACTTCTTCACCGATTATCAGGCACCAACCAAACGTCTGGTTGCCATGGACCTGCAGCACCCAGGCCGGGACCGTCTCCAAGAGATCATTCCGACGCAAGAGGATGCCACGTTGCAAGCGGTCCACCTCTTAGCCGATGATCACCTGGTCGCCAGCTATTTGAAAGACGTCGTGTCGCAGGTGCGGGTGTATGACCTGAACGGTGCGCTGGTGAGTCAGCTGCAACTACCGGGTACCGGTTCGGCCCGCGGATTTGCCGGCCGAAGCCACGACACGGAGACCTTTTACGCCTTGACCAGCTACAACAGGCCCACGTCCATCTATCGTTATGACCTCCAGACGGGCGACAGCGAACAAATTCGCGCGCCCCAAATCGATTTTTCAGCATCTGACTACGCAGTGCGGCAGGCCCGCTTTACCAGCCCAGATGGTACCCAAGTACCCATCCTGGTAACGCATCGCCGCGGTCTGGAGCTGGACGGCAACCACCCGACCTTACTCTACGGCTATGGCGGTTTTAATATTTCACTCAAGCCCAGCTTTTCGGTCGAGTATGCCGTCTGGATGGAGCAGGGGGGGGTGCTGGCGGTGGCCAACTTGCGGGGCGGGGGTGAGTATGGTGAGCCGTGGCATCAAGCAGGAAAAAAACTCCACAAACAAAACGTCTTCGACGATTTTATTGCTGCGGCCGAGTGGCTGATTGCGGAGGGGTACACCACCAGCAACAAGCTGGCCATCAAGGGCGGCAGCAACGGCGGGCTGCTGGTGGGGGCGGTGATGACGCAGCGGCCGGAGCTGTTTGGTGCCTGCCTGCCGGCAGTCGGTGTGATGGACATGCTCCGTTACCAGACGTTTACGGCGGGCCATTTTTGGCGGGACGAATACGGCACGGTGGACGATCCCCAGGAATTCCAGGTCCTGCACGCCTACTCGCCGTATCATAACCTCCGCGCGGGCGTGCGCTATCCGGCCACGCTGGTGAGCACGGCCGACACGGACGACCGCGTGGTGCCCATGCATAGCTTCAAGTTTGGAGCCGCCTTGCAATGGGCTCAGGCCAGCCCGGCCCCCACTCTTTTGCGGATCGAAACACGTGCCGGCCACGGTGCAGGCACGCCCATTTCCAAACGCATCGCCGCGGCCGCCGACAACTGGGCCTTTTTATGGCAGAACTTGGGGATGGAAGCAGGGAAAGAATGGCTCTGCCGCCCTAGTCTTCCACAATTTCTAGCGGGATGCTGGTCTGACCGATTTTGTGGCTCAGTTGGTCCGTGATTATCAACCGCAACTGGTATTTCCCGGGATAGATGCGGGTGGGCAAGTTCACGCCGTACTGCATATGAAAGTCGCGGCGGAGGTTGCGGCAGATGTCTTCGACTTCGGGGAAGTCCTGGCCATCCACGCGTTGCCCGTGCAGATCCACCACCTCATAGCTGGTGGCCAGCAACGTGCGATAGCCCTCGGGAGTGGAGTCGCTACGAAAGTTTTCCACTTCGCAATACAGAGAAACCTGCTGGCCAGGTCGGAATTTTGCTTCGGTGAGCCCTTGGTACATCCCAAAACCATCCACCGAGTCCACGAAGGTCAAATTGCGAACTTGCAGCACCGCCAGTTCAGCCAACTTGGAACGGGCCTTATCCAAATAGGCCAGGCTACTGGCCGCGCGCTGTTTGTCATCGGGCAGCCCTTGGTGATCCAGAAACGTGGTGAGAGTGAACATCTGCTGCGCCCAGTAATCCTGCATGGCAGGCGAAGCACCGGGGGTGGGTGCCAGGGCCTGTTCTGACTGACCGGCCAGTTGGCGGAGCAGTCGCAGCCGCAGGTGTTGCTGCACGTCGGCCGTACAGTTCGGATTCGACGGCGCGGTCCGTTCCAGCTGGGCAATGGCGGTTTGCAAATGTTCCTGCCACGCCCCTGCAGGCGTGGCGGGCACGACATAGCTGACCTGTTGGGCAGAACCCAAGGGCAATGCCTGACGAGCCGCGGCTGTCGGGGTTTCCGGCTGGTCGTGCTCGGCTGGCACAGGATCCACCACTGCGGGCGTTTTTTCAGGGGGCTCCGGCAACATCGTCTCGGGCTCCTCCGCCACTGGAGCATCCGCCACAAAATCCAGGTGGGGTGTCTGGGCCTGGTCCGTCCCATCCAGCGACGGCGTGGCGGGATCCATCACCGGTGCCGTTGTAGGTTCTGCATTTTTTTCCTGGCTGGACTGGGGTAACTCCGCGACACCTTCCCTGGCTGGTACCGGTTGCTCTGGGGGTGCAGCTTGTTTTTCTGCTGGTGGCGCTGGTTGTCGCTGCGCGACTTGGACGGCGTTGTCTTGTGGTATTGCTTGCTCCGTGCGGTTCAGTTGTTGGCGGTAGGCCAATGCCGACTTAAATTGTTTCACGATGAGGGGCCAATTTTCAGGCTGAGCGGCTTGCAAATGGTTGAGCAAGACTTCTTTTGCCTGGGGATCGATGTCCTCGATCTCGCGGAGTTGGTCGAGTACAGCCACCAGGGCTGCTCCCTCCGCTGCCGACGCTGACTTCGGATCGGACTGCTGCCCGGAAGCCTGCGGCTTAGCCGGCTCCTCCAGAGAAACTTGCTGCACATCCGTCTCAGAATTTTTCGGGTCTCCCACCGCGGCGGATGCTGGAGGGGGCTGTGCGGTGCCGCGGGCAGCGAGTCCAGGCCAGGGAGCGCGACAACCACTGACGATGAACATCACGGCCACAACCAGCGGCCAGGGAAACCAGACGACGGAGGGGGCAGATTTTTTCATACGGTTTGCATCGCTACAGGGTCTTCAGTAACTCTGGAACTTATCCCCCTTCTTGAGTCGCGGATATTAGAGAGCCGCGCCGCATTGGACAAGTTCAGTCCTCTGCACCCCCTCCATGCCTCCATGCCCTCGTCATTCCCGCATCCTTTCCGTCATTCCCGCATCCTTTCCGTCATTCCCACATCCTTTCCGTCATTCCCACATCCTTTCCGTCATTCCCACATCCTTT
>CAMYJY010000241.1 GCA_947258835.1 uncultured Pirellulales bacterium | reverse complement strand
TTCAGGTTGCCATCGCTGGAGCGCACCTCGCGGTGTGGTAGTCCATTGTCATTCCCGTTGCTCTCTATGTCATTCCCGTTGCTCTCTATGTCATTCCCGCGCAGGCGGGAATCCAGACTACCTACGACTGCACTAGATTCCCGCCTGCGCGGGAATGACGTGGACGACCTAGCCGTCCTGCCTCCCCCACACTGGCTGCCACTCCTGCTGCCTACCAGCGGAATACGGTTGTACCCCAGGCGAGGCCTGCGCCGAATCCTGACATCAACAGGTGCTGGCCTGGTTTCAGTTTACCGGCACGGAACGTTTCATCCATGGCCAGGGGCACACTGGCGGAGGACGTATTGCCATAACGATCCAGCTGCATCACGACTTTTTCGGGGTCGATCTTCAGCGCGCTGACCGCGGCGTCCAGAATGCGGACGTTTGCCTGGTGCAAGAACCACCAGTCAATATCATCCAGGTGCAGCTCGGCCGCCGCGATCATGTTTTGTGAAACTTCTTCGACCAGGCGTACGGCCCATTTGAAGACCGACCGGCCATCCATCTCCAGATACCACCGCTCCGGATCGTAGGTCTCCGCCACGCCTCCGGTCGCACGGCACAACAAATCCGCTCCCGCACCATCGGCACCCAAGGTACTGGCCAGCGCGCCTTGATCGGGACTACCTGGTGCCAAGACCACGGCCCCGGCACCGTCGCCAAAAATTGGAAAGGCCTTGGTATCTTGCGGGCTCACCACACGCGAGTTGGCATCGGCTCCGACCACGAGCACGCGTTGGCAGGATCCGGTGGCAATGTATTGCATCCCTGTGTTGAGCGCGTACATAAAACCGGCACAGGCCGCGACCAGGTCCATGGCGCCGCAGTGCAGGCCCAGCTGGTCCTGCACGGTGGTGGCGGTCGCCGGCAGCAAGCGATCGGGGGTAAAGGTGGCCAGCAACAACAAGTCGATATCCGCCGGCGCGGTACCGCTGGACTCCAGCGCGCGGCGGGCGGCTTGCACGGCCATGTCACTGGTCGTCATCTCGGGGGGGAGATGCCGGCGTTCACGGATGCCCGTGCGCTGTACAATCCAATCCGCATCCAGCCCCAGGGATGCCAGATCTTCATTCGTGACAACATTATCGGGAACAAAACTACCCGTCCCCACAATTTGCACACCCATCAACCGGTGATGGCGGGACTGATAGTTAAACTTCTGGGGAGAGCTCATTGCTGGTTCCAAAAGGACGCTCTAGGCACATTCCAACGTTATTGATGTCTGCTCGGCCAATAACCCCACCGCTAGGATTTTGCTCGCCAAATACTGGGCTTCCGTTGGGCGCCCTAGGCTCATTGGCAGCGCGGGGGTCAGTAAGAAGGTAGCAGCTTCTCGCCCTAATCGACAGGGGGATCTGGCGGAGGGGGGACCGAGCGCACCTCGCGGTTTGGTAGTCCATTGTGCAACAGCTGGCGTTTGCAGTGAGGGGCCCCAAATTAGTAGGGACTTTTAGAAGAGTCCACTGGTCACGCCGGCTGCTCTCCTACGTCATTCCCTTCGCCTCCTACGTCATTCCCTTCGCCCCCTACGTCATTCCCTTCGCCCCCGTACGTCATTCCCTTCGCCCCCCTACGTCATTCCCTTCGCCCCCCTACGTCATTCCCGCGCAGGCGGGAATCTAGACGACCCGCCCCTGCTACTGGATTCCCGCCTCCGCGGGAATGACGACGACCCGCCTCCGCGGGAATGACGACGACCCGCCTCCGCGGGAATGACGTGGAATCATGTCATGCCTGTTGCAAACCGCGAGGTGCGCTCGGGGGGACCTCCGGAAGCCGGGCCGGCATCAAGCTGCCCGCCGCCTGCTATACACCAGGGCATTCCCCTGTTTGCCCACTGGGTGGATGGCGCCTGTTTCGCGGAGGCAATACGCCATCCGCTGGGCAACATAGCGCTGGATTCCCAGGCATTCGGCCAGGTGGCCCGTATGAAATTTGGATGGCAACTGGCGGGGTAGTAGTTTCCGCAGATCGGCCAGCGTACGAAAGCGATGCGTAGCGACAACTTGCAGCAAGCGCTGGTCTTCGATTTGAAAATCATTTTGACGGCGGCGACGACGGCGACCGTGCCCGGGATAGCGGAGTTCTTCAATTTCCACCAGGGCCACTTCCAGCACCAGCCGTCGATGGGGAAAGACGCGTGTGAAGTAGACCAGTTCGTCAAACATATCGAGCAGCCGGCCCCGCTTGGGGCTACGGCGTCGCTCCACCACCTGGCCACCGCGGGCATCGAGTTTTACCAGTTCCTTGCGGGCCACAATGGGCTTCACAACCTGGACCCGATGCTGCGTGAGCAAATCGGCAATCTTATCGCGGATGGCGGCCAACGAACCATGTTGGATCTCTATGAGCGTATCTCCGACAACCGCGTCAATGCGGTACCCCTGGCGGGCCACTTCCAGCTGCCCCGTGCTAGCCGCATAGTGCGCTTTCAGTTGCTGGTGGAGAGACGTTTCCATGAGATGATCGTATCGGCCCCCCCGATGGGCAACGCTCGTTGTCTTGGAGTCCGATGAGGCGACCAACGGGAGCGGGCAAATGTCTTCCGAGCGGTAGCTCGCATGGGTTCGAGGCCCGGACCTCGTCAGAGTCCAAAATCTTTGATCGTCACCAGAGTGGTCAATTCATAACCACGCGCGGCAAAGGCCTCGCGTCCGCCTTCCAGGCGATCGATGATGGCCAGCACGCGTTGGACCTGCAGGCCGGCCGCTTCGCAGTGCTCGATAGCGCGCAAGGAGGAGCCGCCGGTGGTGACAACGTCTTCCACGATCACCACCTCTTCCCCTGCGCGGTAAGGCCCTTCGACCACTTTGCCGGTGCCATGTCCCTTGGCCTCTTTACGCACAATAATGCCGCGGAGTGGGAGCTGGCGGGTGCCGGCCAAGGTCAAGATGGCGGCCGTAATCGGGTCGGCGCCGATGGCCATCCCGCCCACCAGGGGCGGCAGCGGATCGTCCAACAATTCCAACATTCCCGCTCCGATGAGCCGCGCGCCCGGAGCACTGAGGGTTACCTGGCGACAGTCGAGGTAGTAGGTGGATTTTTTTCCGGAGGCCAGCGTGAAATCGCCCACTTGCAGGGCGGATGCGCGGATCAAATCGATGAGTGCTTGTCGGGGTGCCGGCCGGTTTGGGCCGGAAAAGCCCACTCCATCCGCCTCTCAACCAGTTTTTTTAGTGAGCCGCCGCAGTGCGGAAACGGGGGCTGTTTTTCCGGGCTTTACCGGCTTCATGGAGGCCTCGTTTTCAGTTTGAGTTCCTTACGTCCCCCCATCGTTTCGTGCTGCCAGCTTTCTCGGCCGCCGGACACCTCCAGCGTCGCAGTGGGACAGGCCCTTAGCGCCGCACAACCACCTTGCTCCCCAACGACAAGATATCAAACACATCGGCCACATCGGTAGGCTGCAAACGAATCATGCGATGCACGGGTTCCGCCCGGGGCGCGGTCGGAGTGGCACTGCACAGAATCGCCAGCTGGGAGGTCTCACCAGCGGCATTGGAAAGTGTCAGGCTGCGTTCCTCCGTGGATCCGGCCGCAGACGTGCGAGGATAGCTGGCCGCTGCCGGCGAGAGCAGTTTTTGGTTGACCGTCCACTGCCCTGCTTCCACCGAGAGGCTGGGATCAAATTCGATGGCAAACTGACCTGCGTAACGACGATCCAACATCAATGTCAGTCGCCGCTTGTTCAAATCCAACACTGCCGAGAAAGGACCGCGGAGGACTTTCAGTTGCTGGCCAGCCGCCACTTGGTCGGGATGGCTGATGCCGTTAATCTTGGCCAGGAGTTGCCAAGGCACATCGTACTTTTCAGCAACATCGGACAACGTCTCGCCAGCTTGCACCAAATAGGGTGGTTCCAAACGGGGTTCGGTGGAGTAGATCACGGAACCTGCCAGCTGACTTAAGAGGGCTTGGACTTCTTGGGTTTCCGACTGGGTCAGCGAGGGATCACCATACCAATCCGAAAGCAACAACAGCGCCTGCGCCAGTTCTCCCCGATCCAAAGCCGCCTGGACGGCCAAGCGCGAGGCGGCAAACAAAGACGTTTGCGTGGCGGTGCCCATCGTGGGGCCGGTCGGGGACTGGACGGCCGCGGCGGAGAGATCGGCAGGCGTGGTGGGGGACGGCAGCACTGCGGTCGGTGCGTTGTTTTCTGAGGTCCGCTGAGGCGGCGTGGCCTGGGCTGGATAGCCGCGGTCCGGAGAGGAACTGTTGTCGTGGAACTGGGGGATGGCCGGCAACGGCGGCAGATTGAGACTGTCGGCAGGGGAGGCCGCAGCGACTTGGTCCGCGGGACTGGAGGCGTTGGTGTCCGCCGCCTGCAAACTAGGTTCCGTGGTTGGTGGGGGAGTTGCCTGGGAATTCCAAGCCGGCGCCGTGGCTGCTGGAGCTGTACCGGCAGGCCCGCTGAAAGCGGGTGCAGCACCAGTTGTTTGATTGCGAGAGGCGGCGTCTGTCGCTGGAGTGGGCGACGTCGTAAAACTGGGGGCTTGGATGCCGCCTACCGCGCCAAAACCATCATCGATTTGAATATCTTGTTCAATGGCCCAGGTGTCGACGCCTTCAGGCAAGGTCGCTTCCGTTTCCGTGATCTTCATGTACAAATAAGCACCAACGAAGGTCAACACGGTAATGGTGGCCAAGGGTCGAATGGAATTCATCGCTCGTTCTCCCTATCAACTGACGGATGCTGTCGCACTGCGGATAATAGGCAAACCCACGCCAGCAGACCAGTTCATTCTGCAAAGAAATTTACTCAAAGTGAAAACAGGTATGCCTAGTGCCGGCCGGTTTGGGCCGGAAAAGCCCACTCCATCTGCTTCTCAACCAGGTTTCTTGGTGAGCCGCCGCGGTGCGGAAACCGGGGGCTGTTTTCTCGGGCTTTACCGGCTTTATGGAGGCCTCATTTTCAGTTTGAG
>CAMYJY010000240.1 GCA_947258835.1 uncultured Pirellulales bacterium | reverse complement strand
CCTCCAACATCCGTTTGGCAAGGCAGCTATAGTTTGACCAACCCCAATCTATTTCGATTGGGGCCGTAGCTCAATTGGGAGAGCACCGGCTTTGCAAGCCGGGGGTTAGGGGTTCGAGTCCCCTCGGCTCCACTGGTTTCTTTTCTCTTTTAGGCAGCCACTTACAATCCCTCCAATCGTTACCAGCCTCGCCATACCCCCAAAACTATGCGCAAACTTCCGCGTCCAGTCAGAGGCGGACCAATACCTGCCGTCGGCAGTTCGCTGTGGCTGGCGACCCGCTGCACTGGCGCCTCGCTGCCTTTGACTTGAGCGCTGAGGGACCTAAGTTTTGGTGTGCCACTGGGCTTCAGTCCGCGTGAAGAAAAAGTCCTCGATATGTTACATCCTTGCTTCGCGATGCAGTACTTAGTGATTGATATTTCCTTTGCCCTGGGTGGAAGCTTGTTGGGCTTTGCGTGCGCGCTAGGGTGGTTCCGGTTGCGGTCTGCGCTGGAGGCGCAAGCTCAGGGAAACCAACCCGACAACACGGACGTGGCCAACGAGTTGGAGCGGGCCAACATGGCCGCTTGGCAATTGCGGGACTTGGCCCACAATGTCTCCAGCGAGGTTGGGGCGCATCAGAATTTGGTGCGTTCGATATCGGCAGAGCTGGACTCGATCCCTGGTGGCTCCATCGATTCCTCGGGGGCAATTGCAGAAACCGTCAGCAAGCTCCTCGTGGCCAATGACACCTTGCGAGCCCGCCTGGCTGACGCAGAGGAAAAAATTCAAAAGCAAGCCGTCGAAATTCGCACGCAGCAGTCGGAGGCCCGCACCGACCCTTTGACCCAACTTGCCAATCGGCGTGCCTTGGATGACGCCTTGACCGAAAACCATCAAGGCTTTGCGGCCCACCAGAAGCCCTTCAGTCTGCTGTTATTTGACGTGGACGAGTTCAAAAAACTCAATGACAACCACGGCCATCTGGCGGGTGACGAGGTCTTGCGTCAACTCGCCACGACCCTTGGCCGCAGCGTTAAAACAACGGACCTGCTGTGCCGGTATGGTGGCGAAGAATTTGCGGCCCTGTTGCCCAACACCAAAATTGACGCGGCGCGGATTTCTGCCGAACGCATACGCCATAGTATTGCCGAGCTATCCGTCGATTTTGCTGGCAAAAAACTGCAAGTCACCGCCAGCGTCGGCGTGGCCGAAGTGGCCCCCCAAGACGACATTTGTAAGTTAATCCGCCGGGCGGACGACTGCGTGTATGCTGCCAAGGCAGCCGGACGAAATCGTAGTTATTGGCACGACGGTGGGACGTGCCACCCCATCCAGAATTATGCGCAGCAGGCAGGCGCTGCCCCGGCAGCCGAGCCGGCAGATGCACCCACACCACCCACCACCACCAAGGTTAAGGTGCTGCAAGAATTGCCCGACAGCACCGCCTTCTCGAGTGAACTGAACCGCAGGATTGCCGAAAGCCATCGCCTGGGCTGCTCGCTCTCGTTGCTGCAGCTACGCGTCCGAAACTACCGTCAACTCGTGCTGGAGTATGGGGATGCGGTGGGAATGTTATTTCTTGATACCGTGGCCCAGCTGGCCGTGAACATCCTCCGGGACATGGATCTCTTGGCCAAACTGAATGACGGCAACCTCGTGGCCATGCTGCCCGGAAGTTCAGAAAAAGAGGCCGAAATCGTCGGCAGCCGGATCCAGCGTGCGCTGACCCAGTACAAGATTCCTCTCAGCAATATCAACCTGCCCCTGGAACTCGAGCTCGGCGCCACCGACATCTACCCGGGGGACGACGCCGGCAGCATGATGGCTCGAGCGCGCCACACGGTGGGGCTGCCAGCGACTCCCGTGGCCCCCTGTTAGGGGTTGGGATTTCAGCTGCCCTCTGGCAAACTTCAGGCCGAAATCGAATCGCCGGAAATTTCTCTGGCCCTGCGCGATCTCCGCGTCCAGAGATTTCCTGTCCGGCAATCCGTTTTACCCCTTGTGGCCGGCAAGTTCGTGTCTAAAATTCGATGCTTCGGCCGCGGTTGGCTTGCCAGCCAAGAAAACTGCGGCCACGGCAATTACCCCTTTGACACAGCGGGGTAGTTCGCTACAATTCAAGATTCCCACACACATGGTGGGGAGCGACCCCTACGTGGTCGTGCCTGCCGGGTTGGCTTCCTGGCCAGCTGGCGGGCGGCGGTTCTTTGACAATTTGGTGTAAAAAGCAAGAGTGGCATCTGAAATAAGTTCAGACGTAGCGACTGGGCAAGCATGTTGGGTTTGCGGGAGGACCAAGCGAGAGCAAGGTTGTCCCCGGGCCTGCGAGCCAGGTCGGCAGAGTGCGTCTGATACGAATCTCTTTTGTCCTTAGATTACAAGGATCAAACAAGCGTTGCTCTCCAGTCCTCACGTTCGTTCCCATGCAAAGAACGAGCATTTTGTGGGGCTGGAATCATAACAACATTTGTCACAACATATTTTTGTTGGCGGTTCTCATGTGAGAGCTTTGGATAAATGTGGCCAAGTTATGAAGGGCGCATGGGGGATGTCTTGGCATCAGGAGGCGATGAAAGGCGTGGAAGTCTGCGAAAAGCTTGGGGGAGCTGACAAACAAGTGATGATCCCGAGATTCCTGAATTGACGTGTGGTGAATACATAGCCACATGTGGCGAACGCAGTGAACTGAAACATCTAAGTAACTGCAGGAGTAGAAAGAAAAATCGATTTCCTCAGTAGCGGCGAGCGAACGGGAAATAGCCCAAACCGCGAAGGTTTCCTTCGCGGGGTTGTAGGGCCTCTCACATGGGAGTTAAAAAATTGCCGGGTAACAGAATCTTCTGGAAAGTGGAACCACAGAGGGTGACAGTCCCGTACGTGAAATCTGGCAATCTCCCGAGGGGTACCTGAGTAGGTCCGGTCACGTGGAACCCGGACTGAATCTACGGGGACCATCCCGTAAGGCTAAATACTCCCTGATGACCGATAGTGAAATCAGTAGGGTGACTGAAAGATGAGAAGAACCCCTGTTAGGGGAGGAATGTGAACCTGAAACCATGCGCTTACAAGCGGTCGGAGCACTATGCCCTTGATGGGAATGTGTGACGGCGTGCCTTTTGCATAATGATCCGGCGAGTTACCGTCACTGGCTTGGTTAAGGCCTTCCGGGCCGAAGCCTCAGGGAAACCGAGTCTGAATAGGGCGACTTATGTCAGCGGTGGTAGACGCGAAACCAGGTGAACTACCCATGAGCAGGTTGAAGCGCGGGTTATACTGCGTGGAGGACCGAACCCACTTAGGTTGAAAACTGAGGGGATGACTTGTGGGGAGGAGTGAAAGT
>CAMYJY010000239.1 GCA_947258835.1 uncultured Pirellulales bacterium | reverse complement strand
GGGCGATAGCCCCGGTTCTTGCGCGTCTCACGGAACCGGGGCTATCGCCCACCGGCTTATGTGTGGGGAGGGCTCTTCTTGGTAACGGCAAGTCGGGGGCAGGCTCTGCCGCCCTCCTTTACCCTGACGCGGAAAAGTGAGAGGATGGAAGCTATCCCGTGCTACGCACGATGAGAATTTGTGATCCTGGCACAAATAGCAGCGACCATCGGGAGCGGGCATGCGCCCACCGAACGGTCGCCCGCTTTTTTCCTTCCAGGCCAGCGAGTACTTCCCTCCGTGACATCCGATCCACCACGCATTGCGATCATTGGCGGCGGCATCAGTGGCTTGGCCGCCGCGTACCATCTAGCCAACCTGCCGGAGCCACCAGCCATCACGGTGCTGGAACAGGGCGACCGGCTAGGCGGTGTGCTGCAAACCGAATCCCACGACGGCTTTTTATTGGAATTGGGGCCCGACAGCATGTTGGCTCGGATGCCCTGGGGCGTTGATCTCTGCCGCGAGATCGGCCTCAGCGAGCAGTTGGTCAGCACCAGCAAAGACCAGCAGGGCGTGCACGTCGTCTCTCGGGGGCAACTGCAGCGGGTGCCGGAAGGGCTGGCCATCATGGCCCCGCAGCGGATCTGGCCCTTCATCACCACGCCCACACTTTCCTGGCCGGCCAAGTTGCGGCTGGGTGCAGAACGACTGATTCCCAGCCGCACCGCGGAGGGCGACGAAAGCCTGGCTGCATTCTGTCGCCGACGCCTGGGTCGCGAAACTTTCGAGCGGCTGGTGCAACCGCTGGCCGGCGGGATCTACATGGGGGATCCGGAGCAGCTCAGCATCCGGTCGACGTTCCCACAATTTGTGGACATGGAAACCAACCACGGCAGCCTCACGCGGGCGGCGCGGGCGGCGGCAGCGCAGCAGCAAGAAAAATCTTCCCACTCGGGCGGTCCCGAGTACAGCATGTTTGTAGCGCCGGCTCGCGGCGCGGCCCAGCTGATCGAAACGCTGGCCCAGCAGCTAACCGGCTGCCAACTGCGGTGCCAACAGCAAGTGAAATCCCTCACAGCGGCAGAGGCGTCCGGTTGGACCGTGGAGGTGCTGGACCAAGGCACGGGCATCTGCAACACAGAGCATTACGACGGTGTGCTAGTGGCAACTCCTGCCTTTCGCGCGGGCGCCTTGCTGGATGCGGTCGATACCGATCTCGCCCGGCAATTGGAGCGGATTCCCTACGCTGGCTGCACGGTGGTCAACCTGGCTTATCCGCGGGAGGCGATCGCCCATCCGCTGGATAGTTTTGGTTTTGTCGTACCGCACATCGAGCAGCGTAAGATCTTGGCCTGCACCTTCAGCAGTGTCAAATACGCCGGCCGCGCTCCGGAAGGCACGGTCCTGCTACGGGCGTTTTTGGGCGGCGCGTGTTATCCCGAGGTCATGGACTGGACAGATGAGCAAGTCGTGGCCACTGCCCGCGAGGAACTCGGTTCGCTGCTCGGCATTGCCCAACCGCCCCAATTCACGCGGATCACACGTTGGCGGCGTTCGATGCCCCAGTACCACTTGGGCCACCAGGAACTTGTGCAGTCCATTGAGCAGCGGGTGGCGGAGTTGCCCGGCCTGGAGCTGGCCGGGAATGCGTATCAGGGCGTGGGGATTCCCCATTGCATCCGCGTGGGCCAGCAGGCGGCCACACGTTTGGCGACCGCCCTCCAGCCTGCCGCGAGCCAGGCATCATGAAACATGATTGGGCTGCCTATGATTTTGGCCAAGGTCCCCTCATGTTTTACTACGAGGTGACGCAGGCCTGCGATTTGGAGTGCCAACACTGCCGCGCTTCGGCGCAACCGGAGGCCGACCCCGAGCAGCTCGGCACCGCGCAATCGCTGGCCCTCTTGGAGCAGGTAGCGACCTTTCCGCAACCGCCGGTGGTGGTCTTTACCGGGGGCGACCCCTTAAAACGGCCGGACTTGCTGGAGCTGATTGGTCATGCTCGGGAACTTGGTTTGCAGACGGCCTTGACTCCTTCGGCCACGCCGCTGGCCACGTTCGACGCCCTCCGCCAAGCCCAACAAGCGGGCATCAGCTGTCTGGGCATTAGCTTGGACGGCGCCGACGCCCCCACCCACGATGCCTTTCGCGGCTGGGAGGGCAGCTACGAGCGCACGCTGCAGATGTTGGGTTACGCCCGCGAGCTCGAGCTGCCGGTGCAGGTCAACACCACGGTCACCCGGCGGAACGTGGCGGACATCGATGCCATGGCTGAATTGTTTGCCGACCAGCAGATCATGATGTGGAGCGTATTTTTCTTAGTGCCGGTGGGTCGCGGCACGTTGGAGGAGCGGATTGCACCGGAGGAGTACGAAGTCGTCTTTGAAAAGTTGTGGCGTCAATCGCAGCGGCAACCTTATGGCATCAAGACGACCGAAGCGCCTCACTACCGGCGGTTCGTGATCGAGCAAGGCGGCGATCCTCTGGCCGGCAGAACCCACCCCCGGCTGGAGCGGGGGGGTGGGCGCGGTGAGCAGTTGCCCGCTGTCGCTGGGGATATGCCTGCAAGTGAGGATGAAAAAAAATCCTCCCCGCCGGCGGGCTCAAGGATCGGCCGAGCGCACCGCGCGCCGTTGGGCGTGGGGGATGGCAAGGGCGTCATGTTTGTGAGCCACACGGGCGAAATCTATCCTGCGGGCTTTTTGCCACTGGTCTGCGGCCGTTTTCCCGAGGTCTCGGTGGTGACCACGTATCAGAGCCACCCCACTTTTGTGGCACTGCGGGAGCCGGCCGGTTTTGGAGGCAAGTGTGGTATTTGCGAGTACCGCGACATCTGCGGCGGCAGCCGCTCCCGCGCCTTTGCCGTCACGGGCGACCCACTCGGCGACGAACCCGACTGCGTTTATATCCCCAGCGGCATGGCCCCTGCCTCCGTCTGAGGCAGAGCAGCAGGATCATCAGAGAGAGCAACCAACTGGTATGTGGTATGTGGTATGTGAGATGTGAGATGTGAGATATTTGATGTGAGAGGTGCGACCCGCGTTGGGTGCCACCCGCGGTAGAGGCGCGAGAGCCTGTCCCCAGCTTGAACGGGGGGGCGAACTCCCGTCTGTCGAGCCTGAGCCGACGGGCGATAGCCCCGGTTCTTGGGCGTTTCACGGAACCGGGGCTATCGCCCACCGGCTCATTTGTGGGGAGGGCTTTCCTTGGTAACGGCTGTGTATGAAACCATGGCCGCTGCTCGGCAACAATGTTCGGCACAAGATTTGGGCAACCGTCTGCGTGCACCGACAGCAATTCACTCTCTTCTCAGCCTTTCCTGTGGCAGCAAATGAACCACGACGAAACAACGCAACGA
>CAMYJY010000238.1 GCA_947258835.1 uncultured Pirellulales bacterium | reverse complement strand
AATTGGCAATGCTTGTCTACTCGCGTTGTCTCGACTCGCCAGCCCGCACGCCATCGCGCAGCTGGGACGTTTGCAAGCGCGGGCGAAGCACGCGTCCACCCGCAAACAAATCACGCGTGCCTTCGAGCGGGCGGCGGAGGCTGCAGGCATGACCGAAGCCGATTTGGTGGAACTCTCCGTGCCCACGTTTGGTCTCCAAGACACGGGGACTTTGACGGAGCCATTCCACGAATTTGTCGCGGAAGTTATCGTGCATGCCAACCGAAAACCGGCACTGCTTTGGAAAAATTCCGCCGGCAAGACTCAGAAGTCGGTTCCCGCTCGGGCGAAAGCGGATGCCGCAGAGCAGTTGCAGGGGCTGAAGAAAAAAATCAAGGACATCGCCACACTGATGCCTGCCATCCGTAGTCGCGTGGAGCAATTATTGCGCGATGAGCGGCGTTGGCCGCTGCAAGATTTTTACGAGCGCTATGCGCAGCATCCGCTTGTCGGTGTGGTTGCCAACTGTTTGATTTGGGTGCTTGAATCACCGGGGAAGCAGGTGGCCGCGTTTTGGACGGGCTCAGTTTGGGTCGATGTCCATGACCAAGCGATTGATTGGATCGATGCGGAAACGACCGTCACCATCTGGCATCCTTTGCATGCACCGGCCGCAGAAGTGATGCAGTGGCGGCAGTGGCTGGAGGAAAAACAAATCACGCAGCCTTTCAAGCAAGCGCATCGCGAAATCTATATTTTGACCGACGCGGAACGCCAAACAAATAGCTACTCCAATCGCTTTGCCTCACATATTGTGCGGCAGCACCAATTCGCCGCCTTGTGCCAGCAGCGAGGTTGGAAGTACACACTCCAAGGGGATTTTGATTCGTGCAACGTGCCCGCTCTGGATCTGCCGGAGCATGATTTGCGCGCCGAATTCCACGCCTTTCCGCTGGATGAGGATAGCGAAGTCACGCCCGCATTCATCTATGTCAACGTGGCCACGGAGCAAGTCTGTTTCTGCCGGTCGGGCGGCTATGAGCCGGTGCCACTGGCTGAGATCCCGCCGCGCATCTTTTCGGAAGTCATGCGGGATGTGGACCTGTTCGTCGGAGTTGCCAGTGTGGCCAACGATCCGGATTGGAGGCCTGCAGAGGAGCATCCCCATTTCGATTACTGGCAGCAGTACGGCTTCGGCCAGTTGTCCGCAACCGCCGCCACACGCCAAGAGGTGCTCCAGCGCGTTGTGCCACGCCTGGCGATCGCGGACCAATGCCGCTTCGAGGGGCGGTTCCTGGTGGTTGCCGGCGCACTGCGAACCTACAAGATCCACCTCGGCAGTGGGAACGTATTGATGTCGCCAAACGATCAGTACTTATGCATCGTGCCCAAACGAGGCAGCGGAACCAAACGGACGGACAACCTGTATCTTCCTTTTGCAGGGGACAACACACTGTCCGTCATTTTGAGCAAAGCACTGCTCCTGGCTCAGGATGATAAGATCAAGGACCGGACGATCGCCAACCAAATCCGTCGGCCGTAGCTTGCGGACGAGCTCACGCTCCGGCTGCATGGGCAACGTAGCCGGGTGTTAGTCGCAACAATTTTTGGCCTGTTGGCAGTGACACTTTGCACGTCGGCTTGTGTTGCAGCTGGCGGTTGGGCAGGCACCGCCGTCCTTGTCGCAGCAACCCCCGCAGACGAGGTGGGGACCGAATCCGCATTCCACCGCCAACATGTCTTGCGCTTCCCGCAGTTGTACGCGGGCTACTTGGAGGGCGACGATCTGCTCGATCAAATCGGCTTGGGCTTCAAACAGGCGTCCCCGCGTGCGGGACAACCGGAACACGCTGACGTAGTTGACATCACGCGTTTTTTGCTGCTTTTCCAGTTCTTCTTGCAGTTCCAGCACGATCCGCTGGGCTGCGACCACGCGCTGCTGCAGGAGGCTGATTTTGTAGGCTGCGGCTTTGATTTCCGCAATTGTGCCTTGGTGGGCCTGGTGATAAAACAGCGACAGTTGCTGGCAGCGGATGGGCACCTCGGCGTGATTGCAGTGCAGGCACCGGGCTACATGCCAAATGCCCGGGCGGGGTTCGACTGAGCCCACCGTCGCGTCGGCCAATTGCAGCACCCCGCGGCCAATGGGCAGGGTCGTTTGACGCAGCTGACGACGCACCAGGTTCAAGCCCCGCAGATCCGTGCGATGGGCCAAGCCCAGGGCCAATTCCGTCTCCAAATCGACGGCGGTCAGGTTGGGCTGCCAATCGACCTGGGGCCAATAAAAATTGGTTTCTTCCAGGGGACAGGCCAGCAGCGTCTGGAGTTGGCCATTCAGCTGGATCCGCAGCAGGTTCAGCTGCAGCTGTTGCTCTTCCAAGGCGTTGATTTGTTTCACAATGGAGTCGCGCTGGACTTCGGCGGGAATTTTGAGCCCCTTGGCGAGGATCTTGTCGATCCGTTCCACGGTTTGGCGGGATTCTTCCAGGCCGGCCTGCAGGTAGTGCTGTTGCGCTTCCAGGCCGGCCAGTTGATGGAAGGCCGTCAAAGCGGAGGCCGCGGCCGCATTTCGCAGATCACTGGCGTGCAACGAGAGCAAATCACGATCGAGCCGCAGGTTGTCACGCACGATCTTCCCATCGCACTCCATGATGATTTTGGCCCAGTGACGCTCTAGTTCCACCATGTTGGCCAAGCTGGCATTGGCGGCAGCGTGACACTGGCAAGTGGTCTCGTCCAAGAGGTGGTAGATTTCCGTGGGGGCGGGCAAGGGCAGCGGTTCTGCGGAGCAGTCGACGAGCACATCCGGAGGGACTTGTTCGCCTACGGTCAGTGGATGCAGGCAGGGAGCGGCTGGGGAAGCCGGGACGCCGCACCTGGCGGACGGACAGGCACAGCCCGAAAACCCACCTGCCCCGCAGAGCAGTATCGTGATTGCTAGCAGCCGTAAAACCATAATCATCGTCGTAGCCGGAAGAGGATGCAGGACGAATTCTATTATCGAGTTCCACCTGTACGGCCCGCAGCAGTTGCCGTAGTTTTTCCGCTCAAACCGATTAGGCAAACTTTACGGGCGGCCCCGGGGTGGCACCGACTTGTCCGCGATGAGTGTGATCAACGCGTAAGACAAGGCCGGACATGTCGGTGTGCGCAGCACAAGAGGTGGTGTGTATTCCAATGCAGATTGCCTCCTGGGCTGCGCCCACCGACATCGTTCGAATGCGCCAACTTGCTAAGAACATTTCCTCCGAACGACTGTCGGTGCCACCCGCGAGCTACCGCTCGAAAGTACTGGCCTGCCTCTGTGAAGCTCCAGCGCCGAGAAAATAACACGAAGAGCGCGAAGGATACACGAAGGAATGAAACAACGAAG
>CAMYJY010000237.1 GCA_947258835.1 uncultured Pirellulales bacterium | reverse complement strand
AATGACGTGGAATAATGCGGGAATGACGCTGAAGAGCGGCGAGAATCCAGCGGAGAGCCTGGTGCAAACGTGCTCCTGTTCTTCTGGGATCAAATCGTTACCAGCGTTGGGTGCCACCCACGGGCTCTCGCGCCTCTACAGCGGGCGGCACCGACGGTTGTTCGGAGGGGTAGCCCAGGTTGGCGCAGCCTACCTGGGCGGCGCAGCCGCCAGACGTTGTTTTACTGCACGTCGCAAAGCTGTCCGTACTGCCATCTTTTCCGGCCGCTAGATACCCCCGGTGCGGTTTTGGGATAGGTCCTAAAAGTTCCCTGCCAACCTCTTGTGACTGCGTCACATCGGTAGGCTTCGCCAACCGATGCCACCCCAGCGCAGCACAGGAGGTAATCCGCTCTGGAAAACTCACTACCTCCTGTGCTGCGCACACCGACACATGAAAACAAGGCTACCTACGCTCACCACCGCAACATCAGCTGCACCAACCAGCACACCAAGGGCAAGCCGAAGGCCAGTAGACAAATTGTCAGCGGGCTGCGATTTAGCAAACGCTCGGTTTTCCGCCGTCCGCTGAGAAAATCCCGTAGCTTCCGCGCCACGCCTTTGGCTTTGTCGCCAAGTTTATCGAACTGCCGGAGGGCGTAGTTGAGCTCCGCCCGGCCCCCCTGCACCAGCGCCTCCAGTTGCTGGCAGCCCATGAGGACCTTGCGGGCCTGGGCTACTTTAAAACGCTGCGCGTCCGCCGCTTCTGCCTGTGTGAGCTGCGCCCCGCCGCTACGATCCGGTGGGAGTTGACCGCGGGTTCCCAAACCGTCTGCCACCCTTCCCGGCCGCTGCGCGCCTCGCAGTTGGTTTTCGGGTAGGCTCTTAAATTCCTGCTCCACTTGGGCCCGCCATTGTAAGAGCTCCATGACGTCCCCGCTGCTGATGTTGGGAATGCCGGTGAGCAGCAACGGATCAATTTGGAGGGCTGTCTCCACGTTGAATGATTCCAGCATCGCCAAGGTGGAGTCGGTCAGGCCCGGGATCTCCGCCACATGGTCGCTGAGCAGCTGCCGTCTGAGATACTCGGTTAGCTGCGTACCCCGGTTCTCCCGCAGTATCTGTTGCAACTCCGCGCCTTCTGCCCGATACCACCTGAGAGCGGTCTTTAACTCGCGCACCAGCTGCTGATAGGTTTCTGACCGTTTGCCGTGCCCCCGACGAATCAGACGCCCCATGGACAGCAGACGCTGTTGATACGTGCCGAGTTTCTTCTCCCAGCCAGCCTGGCGCTGCCGGCGTTGGATTGCGGTGGGGCTACGCAGCAAATAGGCCCCGCCACCCACGGCAGCAAGTGTGCCTGCCACCAGCACTGGTGGGTAGATGAGGCCAGCCACGCCAGCCACCGCGCCCAGCAGGAGCGCGCCTGCCGCCACATCCAGCTTGGCCAACCGCGGAGCAATTTTCGGGGCCCGCAGGGCTAGCCCGCCGGGTAAATCCAAGCGTCTCGGTCCTAAACTTGGAAAGGTCGGTATCTGCAACAGGGCGATGCGTCGATCGAACTCGCCCAATCGCTCGCGAGATACGGCCGACACCCCCCCGTTCACGGCAAAGAACGCCGGTCCCCCCTCATTCTCGATCCGGCACCAAGGGCACTGCGAAAGCTGATTGTAGAAAACGTGCTGTGCCTCCACAGAACAAACCTGGCGGCGGCGGAGTAGCGCCGCCAGCCCCGCTGCCCAGGCCGCTGGCGTGGGTCGGGGACCACGCGGCGAGCTGCCACGTTCCCCGCCACTTCCACGGAAGGCTTGCTCAAACAAGTTTCCCAAGTCCGGTGGAAGCTCTTCCAGTGACAGGGAGGCCGGGGGCGGATCGACGAGCGTCGCCTCGCGGTGGCGTGAGAAGGCAAACCGGCCCTCCGCAATCGCCCGCTCCAAAGGTAGGTCTCCCTCCCCACGAAATCGCCCGGCAAACGGATGCCGCCCCATAAATAACAAATGAAAAATCAGTACCGCCAAACCAAAATTGTCATGTTCGGTGCTGCGTGCTACCTCACGGAGTTGCTGGGATTGTAATTCCGGCGGGGTAAAATGGGGTGTGCCCACGGGACAGGGGAAGGTCTGGCCGTCATGCGTAATCTGAAACGAATCGCAATCGATGAAATGGACCCGCATCTGATGATCCACGAGTAAATTCCCCTGATTCACATCGCCCACCACAATCCCGGCCGCATGCAGGGTGTCGAAGGCCATGGCCAGGTTCTTGGCCGCCAGCAACAGATGGTGCCAATGCACCTTCGGAAAATGCAAGCGGCGATTGGCCGACCCATACAGCTCGTGCAATTGGCGGGCAGCCGCGATTTTAGGCAGCAAGATACCGCAAGGCTGACCGCCCGCTTGCCGGTACAGGATCGATTCCGGCCAAGCCGCGATCGCGGAGAGCTCTGGCGAGCGGAGGGTGACCAAGGCCGTTAATTTGGCTACCGTGGCGGGGTCCAAAGTTGGTTGGTGGTAAATTTTGGCGACCGCAGCAGAACGCTCGTGGACCTCATAGACCGTGCCCTCGCCACCCTTGCCCAGCTGTGGGCCCAGAGAAATAACGCGTCCGCCGGCATCAACGAGGTTCGGTGCTGCTGCCGTGACGGGTGGCGACGATGAGTGATTTATCGTCATCGGATCTGCTTTGTACAGGTTCGGATTGGAGGAATTGGCGTAACGGCGCGCTTAAATCTTCGGCAGGATCGGCCGCGGCGAGGGTTTTAAATAAGGGCTTGAAAAAAGGTGCGTGCGGGGTCAGGTGGGCAAAATCCAAGGCCATTCTCTCCAACCCGTCCGTCAATAACGCCACCTCCCCAAAGCAAGTGTCGAGGGCTATGTATTCGAGGTGATTTTGAAAGTCCTCGGTGGTCACAAAGTTTGTGGTATTGGCGTACTCTCCCGACTGAGGCCAAAACACCACGCCAGCAGCACCATGGCTGTTGAGAATAATTGCCCCATCGCCAATTTGAAAAAAAACGCTGCCGCGAGCAGAAAGAATGGCCACGCAGAGGGTGGTGGCGTAGTCCTTGAGTTGACGGCCCAAGGCATCCGCCCGTTCCTGCAGGACGCGCCTGGCATGGGCACACCATCCTACGACGTCACTCCGCTGAATGTTCTCCAGACCGGCATGCGCCCGCAAGAAAGCAGCAATATTGTCCTGGATCACCTGGCAGGCCAGCGCCGATCCCTCGTCGCTGTGCCGGACGCTGCCCGCGCCATCCGCCACGCAGGCCACCAAAACCGCTTCTTCCTCCTGCCCGGGAAAATGGATCGTGGTCACCGCGCAGGAATCTTGGCAGGGGATGCCCGCCGCCTCGTGTGCGGCCCCCGACAAGCT
>CAMYJY010000236.1 GCA_947258835.1 uncultured Pirellulales bacterium | reverse complement strand
CACCCTTGGCCTGGTCGGACTTGGGCTTGAATTCCTGCTGCAACAGCGAAGCGAATTCATTGGTCTCGACTGAGGCCGCTGGGGCCTCCTGCTGAAGTTGCGGATTGGCATCTGCCATGTTGGTGAACCCTTATCGTATCCAAACGCAAATAAATATAAGTGAAGTTGTTACCGTCTACTAACAAAAATCCTATTCTAGGACACGTTTTGCTGGGCCCCCCTAGCCCAGCAGAGAGTCCAAGTCGTCGTCCTTGCCGTCATCCGCCCCGCCGCCACCTGCACCACCGCCGCCACCTGCACCACCGCCACCATCGGCGGCAGGCTCCCCACCACCGGCCGGCGATGGATCGGAATCTACCGGTGCCGGTGCTGCCGCGGCCTCTGGTTTGGGGGTGGATCCCAACGCCTGCAACAGCGTGGGGTCTTGCAAGAGCTTGCCGATCAGTTCCTCAGCCCCGGACTTGCCGTCCATATAGGTCATCAAGTTGGCCAGCTGGGTCCGCGTGTCCAGGAGCTGCCGCAACGGCTCCACCTTCTGGGCCACTGCGGCGGGAGAGAAATCGTCCATGCTCTCGAAGGTGATGTCCACCATCAGGTTTCCTTCACCGGTCAATGTGTTGGGCACGGAGAAGGCGGTGCGGGGCTTCATCGACTTGAGGCGATCGTCAAAATTATCGACATCGATCTCCAGGTATTTGCGATCCGCCACCGGTGCCAAGGGCTCGTCCGGCTTGCCCGAGAGATCGGCCATCACGCCCATCACGAACGGCAGCTGGATCTTTTTTTCGCTGCCGTAAACCTCCACGTCGTACTCGATCTGGACACGTGGTGCGCGGTTCCGCGCGACGAATTTTTGACTACTTTGCTTGGCCACGAAAGACTCCTTCGATGTAATCGGTCTGCAGCCGGTCGGCTAGGAATGCCCGGCAGGCAGCGAGGTGGCGGTCCGCCCTACCCTTGCCTGCCTTACCTGTCCGACCGTGGGGTTTTTTGATGTTTAGGTAAAAATGGGGGTTTATAATGTTTGGGTAAAGTTTTCTAATGTGCTTTTGGACCCGTGTGCCCAACGGCAGCGGCCAAATACTTTTCTATACGCTTTTTTGGTGGTAGCTCGCTTTGTCGGGAGGTGGGGCGCATCCACGCGCCGCCACTAGCAAGGACAGCTTACACTGAATTCTGGTGGCTTTCAACTATCGAATATGTTTTTATTCCCAATTGCTGCAGTTTCTTAAAAAACGGCCGGAGGCCGTTCTTTAAGAAGTAAATTGATCTGCACCAAAGTCGATCGTGAAGACCCACCCTGGGATGATTCCGTCAGGCACCCCCTTCCGATTCGTTCGTCACGCCGCCCAGCAGCTGGGCCTGGGCCACGCCATCGGGGGTGAGGTCCTGCACGATTTCCAGGAAGGACTTGGTGGCCAGGGATTTAGCCCGGCGGAGCAGCAGCGGCAGCGGGCTGGAGGGCTCGGTGCGTTCATAATACTCGCAGATGCGATCGAGGGCTTTGATGACGTCCTCCCGCGATCGAATTTCTCCGACCCCGGCAGGCGGCGGTACGGCCGCTGGCTGGGCTGGGGTGGCGTCGGGGGTGGTGACGGCAGGGGCGTCGTCGTCGGCCGCCGCCGGCTCTTCCGTCGCGATGGGCGCGCCACCCGTGCGGGCTGCCACCCGTGCTTCCAGCAGCTGACAGGCAGCGGAGAGCGGATCCCGCAAGCGATCGAGATTGATGGCATTCCCGGCGCCTACGCTGGCGGTAAGCGAGGATTCAATGGCTTCCACGCTTTCCAAGGCCTCCCGTGCGCCCGCGGCGTCCGCTTGCAGGCTCTCCAAGTCGCAGTCCATGAAGGCGGCTTCGATGGCCGACATTTCCGGAGCCGGATCGTCACCGAGGGGAGGATGTTCGCCTTTGGCGATCTCAACGTCTTGTAGCGAAAACTTGCCCATCATCCGCGAGGAGACCAAGGGAGCGGTGCGCACAATGCGGACGGTCGTATCTCGGTCGGCCAGCGACGCGATCGTATTGACCCGTTCAGTGGGGTCGTTCCCATCGTCAGGATCCAATTCGGGATGGACCGTTTCCCAGTAGGTCTCTAGATAGCCTCGCACCAGTTTCAGCACGTTGCCAAAATTGGGCCAGCCGTCGTCGACTAAAATGGCCTTGCTGAGGGCGCAGGCAACCCGCAGGTCCATGGTCCGTGCGAGCAGTTTGACCCCCGTGGTTTTCACCTGCTTCCAGTCAGGATCTTCAGCCGGAATGACGGTGTCGCCGTACTGCTGTTCCGGCTTGCCCTGACCGGCCGCTTCAAATTCGGCAAAGGCGGCATCGTATTCCAGGTTCGGTCCGCAGGGTTCTTCCTCCGCAATGGGCTGCAATAACCCCTCGACGTCTAATTCGCTCATGCTTGGGATCCACCTATCGTCTGGATGTGCTGGGCGGGCGGATTGGACGGTCGTGCCCACTGGCCCGCTAAGTGACTACATTTTGCCAAGTTGTGGTCGTTTTACTGCTCCAGAAAAGAGAACATGCGTGGAGGCATGTGCTGGAGAGCAAAGTCCGACCGAGGATGCCCCACTTTTTCCCTAGTCTGCCCCGCTGAGCCCTCTCTATGGTAATCCTAGATATCAGAATGCACCACGCTTTTTCTGAAAATGCTTGAGGGAAGGGGGGGCATCGATTGGCTTCGCCAACCTGGGCTATGGGTGCCCCCAACGCTGGTAACGATTTCAGTGGCAGTATTGACGGGTTCCAGTCATTCCCGCGCAGGCGGGAATCCAGTGGCAGTGCAAATTGTCTAGATTCCCGCGGGAATGACGGAGGAGAGTGGCGGGAATCCAGCGGAGAGCCTGATGCAAACTTGCCAACCTGCACCCAGCGGTCCCTACCGGCTCCACCGTAGCTCAAAACGGATCAGACTGCTGTACCAGCCGCCATCCGTCACGGATATGCCCGTGCTCAGGCCCAGTTCCGGCAGTCCAAAATCGCAGGGCTCGTCCAAGACCGCGCGGATGCCGGGGGCAATCATGACGAAGGTATCCCCATCCACGTCTTCTATCCCCCCGCCGGGGGCCACTGTCCGCTGGCCGTTGAGGGCCGACAAACCGACAAATTCCAGGGTCGGCATGAGGGCGTACAAATCACTATCGTACATCACTTGGCTGATACCAAATCCCCACTCGAGGGCTTGGCCCGCATGCACCTCGTCCGCTCCGAGGGGAATCCAGAACTTCATTTGCCCGTGGGCATAGAGCGAGTCGTGCAGGCGATAGCGGGCCAACAGGCCCGGTTCCAAGGACATATGTCCCGTGCCCAAGCCGGCCCCTGCACTGCCCGAGAGAATATATGTCTTAAAGTGGCTGGAAAGTTGAATCCGTTCGCCATCGAGCAGGAGGGTTTTGAGCGTAATCGTCACATCCCCCAAACCGGAGTGATTGTCGTTGACCGTTGGATCGACGAAGCGAATCGGCAGTTCGGTGATGATGGCGTTGCGGGGGCCGCCGACGGAGAAAACGTATTTGATGTCTTGGTAGTTGTAGCGCGTTTCCGGCTCGGGCGGGCCCTTCCCGCCGGCCTTGCTCCAAAAATACTCGGCTAGGTCAGGGGACTCCACGCCGCCGGCCATATCAAGCCGCAGTCCGGTAAATTTCAGCGGCTGCGTCGTGTCGATCATAAACGGCGCAAAAACGACGCGTTCAAAACCAATGCCCTGGTCGCCCCCCCCGCGGGCGTTCAAGGGACCGCTGAACCATCTCCGCCACAGTGGCGGTTGTCCGGGGGGCCGTAGGAGCCGCCGCAGCCTGCCGTTAAATAAGCGGCGGGCTTTGACTCGCGAGGTAGCCGGTCTGCTGGCCGGTACATACTCGTACCAAGTGTCACGAGCCGCCTCCTCCGCCGCCAGCGGATCCAGCGCGGGTTCGATCAACTCTCCATCTGGAATCGGTTCCAGTGGCTCCACTCCCAGGTCTGCGTCCGTTGCCGCTCCGGCCCAGGTCGGGATGGACGAGGAGTCCGCGTTGCCGAGTGCCTGCGAGTCCGCGGGTGGCCCGGGGTTGTCCGCTGCTTTATCAGCGACGGTGCGGGCTGCCATGCGATCCGCTGGCAGAGGAGCAAAAAAGGAATCGATCAATGGTGACGAGAGTGGCTGGTCCGACTCGCCGCGAACGTCCCCTGGCTGCGGTTGTGTGCTGGGGGCGGATGGGGGTGTGAGGGTTGCCGCAGACTTTCCCGCTACCGAGGGGGATTTGTCGCGTGGGCCGTCGCTCGTGACCGTCGGCAATTTCCACAGTCGGGTGGTGGGTGAAGTTGAGGGTTTGGGGGCTGCTGAGGATTTTTGTGCCGCTCGGCCGGTCTTGCTGGCGAGCGGGTCGGACGTGACGGTGGAGGGAGTTTGCGTGGGGCCGCTGGAGAATGCCGAGGATTTTTTCGCCGCTCGGCCGGGCTTGCTGACGAGCCGTTCGGTCGTGACGGTGGAGGGTTTTGGGTTGCGGCTGCCGGCCGGTGCCGAGGATTTTGGGGTCGTCGGGCTCGGCCGGCCGACCAGTTGGCCGGTCGTGACGGTAGGGAGTTTTTGTGTTGGGCCGCCGGTCGGTGCCGAGGATCTTTGAGTTGTTGTGGACGGTGCGTTGGCTGGCGTGTCCGTCGTGACGGCGGGCAGTCTCTGCGGACGCGGCCGGGGCGGTGGGGAAGACTTCTTCTTTGTCAGGGATTTTAAGCTGGAGCGGAGGATGCTGGTCAATGCTGACAAACTTGCGTAATCCAGGGAGTCTCGGCCAGGGCTGACCGAGGGCCGCTCTCCTGGCGAGGATGGCTCGCTGGAACCCGTTGCTGTGACCGCTGGCAATTTCCGCAGCGACGACCGCGGTGGTACTGGGGGGGTCGCCCTTGGTGGGGACTTGACTGTCGGGGACTTCGTTAATTTGCCCTCCACAACGCGAAAAATGGAGGGTTTTTGCTGGGCCGGAGCGATCTCGCCGGACGGAGCAGGAGGCGTGAACAGGGGCCGGCCGGCCGTTGATGTCGGGGGGGCGTCGCGTAATTCTGCGGAGGAAACCTCGGCGGAGAGCGGCTGCGCGGGCCCGCACACCAGTCCCGCGCAGGCAAATCCCAGCGTCAAACCCCGCAACCAGGGCCGGTACAATCTGCTCAACATGTTACCCAGCGTGTGCATTCGTGATGCGATTCGCTCTCTTCGGGCTCGGGGTCGGAAAAGACTTGTGGGTGAAAAACGGCTGATCAGCGCTTCTCCCCCGCAGTTCGGGGTGCTATTGTCCCCCAGGGCGTTATCGGTCCTGAGAATTGTGTGGATCGAAGAAACTTTGCAACTTTGCCGGATAAAAGCGATTGGCACGCGGTCGTGCTGCTAGCGAAACCCCGCCGGAACGCCTGAGACTAGGGGCCTTTACACGAATTTGGTTTACTGGCCACGTTCCCGGTGTTATGATGCTATCAATCGATGCACGAGCCCTTGCTGTGCTGAAATTGCCAGCGTGCTTGCGGGGTCGAATCTTGGGGCAGTAAGTCAACTGCGACGGCTAGATTACGGAATCTTCATGAAAAACCTGCCCGTACATTGGTACGAGGGCCTCTTTTTGCGGCCCCATCATCTGCAGGCGCACGACCGGTATTGGGCCGAGCACCTCAGCACCTCGCAAAGCTGGGACGCGCCCTACAACTACGGTCTGTACGCGTTTGAGTTTAGCACCGAGGCGCTGGTCAACCATCAACTGGATATCCAGACCGTCAAGGCCCGGATGCGTGACGGGACTGTGATTGACCTGACCGTGGGAGCAGAGCCGGATCGTCTCGACCTCAAAGAGGCCATGCTGGAAAATCTGGCGAGTGAGCTGGAGGATGCGTTTGAGCAGGAGAGTTGTATCCGGGTTTACTTGGCTGTCCCGAAGCTCAAGCTGGGCCGCGTCAATACGGGGGATCCCGACCAGGAAGGGGATCATCGCTACCAGCAGACACGCTCGGCAGTTGCCGATGAGGATCGCGGTGGTCACGACCAAGAGCTCCAGTTTCGTGAGCTCAATGTACGCCTAAAACTTTCCACGCAGGATTTGACCGGTTATGAGGTCTTG
>CAMYJY010000235.1 GCA_947258835.1 uncultured Pirellulales bacterium | reverse complement strand
GTGCTGTCGGCCCAGGCGACCAGTGGGATCAGCAGGCTGCAGCAGCAGGCACCAAGCAGACTTCTGCTGTACCGCCGACCAGGGCCAGCTGAGGCGTTTGTCCGTTTCTGCTGGGCAAAGTGCATGGCCTGTCTGGTTCCCTCGCCTGTGCGATGTGAGATGTGATTAGATGTGATTAGATGTGAGATGTGATTAGATGTGAGATGTGAGATGTGAGATATTTGATGTGGGGGACAACCTGGGTAAGCTGATACGCCACTTGAGAAAACTACAATTTACATCTAATATCTCACATCTAACATCTAACATTATCTTACATCTGACATCACACATTATCTTACATTTCACATCGCACATTCCGCTACTGCACGTGCCAAGCACAGATTGACAGATCCTGATTCAGCATTTAGCATAGCGGCTTTCCACAGCGGGGGCTTTTCCAGCCCACAGCGGGCCAGCAGGCTCACCAGGGGGGGGATCCCCGTGCGGAAAATCAATGTGTGATCCGGACAGGTAGCTCAGTTGGTAGAGCACGGCCCTGAAAAGGCCGGTGTCGGCGGTTCGAGACCGCCCCTGTCCACTTTTTTGAGGAGATTCGTAGTTTACTTAATTTGAACCACGACGAAACAACGGAAACAACGAATCAACAAACGAAGAATAAGTCCCTGCTCGTCGTCTTAGGTGTCACCCAACGCTGGTAACGATTTTAGTGGCGGTATTAGGGGGGTTCCAGTCATTCCCGCGTAGGCGGGAATCCAGGCACTCGGAAAGGTTCTCGCACTCTATGGATTCCCGCCTGCGCGGGAATGACGGTAAGTGGCATCGGGAATGACGGTAAGTGGCACCGTTCGTAGATTTTTCACGGTTGGCAGCGCGCATGCACAATGCGAGCACGGCGCGATCCGCTGCCCCAGCCCCCTCGACTGAGTCAGCGGGACCAGCTGCGAGAGATGGACCAGCCAGCGACCAATGGGAGCGGACCCTATGCAACCGAGCGGTAGCTCGCATTGGCTGGCGGCCCCCCGGTCTGGCCGGGGGCAGGCCGGGCCGCCCTAGGCCATATCTTTGAGCTTTTTCAAGGGGCGGACCTTGACGACGTTGCGAGCTGGCTTGGCCTTGAACATGGTCGTTTCTCCCGTAAACGGGTTCACTCCCTCGCGGGCCGGTACCGCCGGCTTGTTCTGAACCACAATCTTGCACAGACCCGGCAGCGTAAAAGTGCCCGGCCCCGTGCTACTCAGCGCCTTGGCAATTTCATCGTTGAGTGCCTCAAAAACGGCCCCCACATCTTTTTTGGAGATGCCCGTGCTCTCGGAGATGTTGGCGTAAATTTCAGTCTTGGTTGGTGATTTCTGCGGTGAGGTGGTCCCCATAGCGCTGAACCCTCCTAAAATGCACTTAAGTAGTAAATAGGCGAAAAACGCCGTGCTCTGCCGATACGAACTTAGTCTTAATGTAGCACCCCCTTTGGATGCCCCGAGCTGATTTGAAGACTCTGGGCCTAAAATTACAAGACGAAAGTAGCAAAATTGCCTAGAAAAATAGGGTTTTTCTCGTTGGGTCGGTCGTAGGGCTGGGGATTTGGAGGATTTGCCCAGAATCTAGGGGGAACGAGCCCCCGCGGGAATAGTCCTCAAGAGGGGGTGGGCAGATGAGAACTTACCCATCGACAGCCCCATGGATTGGCTTCGCTGGGATTTTCGATCACGCGGCAGGTAAAAACTTACCTGCCGCTCGCCTTATTAGGTCCTATGTTACGCCAGTTAGTTGCCACCCGACGGGATCCACAGCCAGATGCAAACCAGTCTTCATTCGATGTCAAGTTGCGAGAGATCGAGGATGGGCCTGCCGTGGCGCTCTACTTTTTTATGGGGTTGGGCAGTCTGGATCACGGCGGTTGGCGGCGGGCAGCTAGCGGCCAAAGTGTCCGAGGCGGAACTAGCGGCCGCCGAATATAGCGGCGTGTCTCTGCCACAGGAACGTATCGATATCCGCGGGATGCGGCAGGCTCAGCAGCGGCTTGCCCGCGGTGAGTACGCCCAGGCGATTCGTTTTCTACAGGGGATTTTGGCCCGCGAGGAAGATTCCTTTCTGCCTGCGGATGTGTCGTCGCAGCTGCGGGGCCTCAAGGAGCGCAGTTGGAATTTATTGGCGGAACTGCCACCGGCTGGCCGCGAGGCTTACGAAGCGACTTTTGGGCCTGTGGCACGGCGTCTACTCCGGCAGGCGGTAACTTCTGGTGATGTAGACGCCCTCCGCGCGCTTGTGGTGCAGTACTTTCACACGCGTGCTGGCATCGAAGCGGCTGTCCTGCTGGCTCGACAGGAGGCCGATCTAGGTCGTCACCTGGCAGCTAGCTTGCTGTACGAAAAGTTGCTCGCCGCGGTCCCAGCCTCCACCCGCTTCGAGCCCCAGTTGTCTTTCCAGGCAGCTTTAAGTTGTCTGGCGGTTGGTAACCGGCAGCGAGCCGGGCAGCTGTTGCAAAATCTCCGCCAGCGAGGCCCTCAGCGGATGCAAGTTGCGGGCCGGGAAGTTTCCTGGGAGCTGAGCCAGCCAGACTGGTTGCAGCAGCTGGTGACCATCGCCGGCCAGCCCCTACCATCAGCCAGCGGAGTTGCCCAGCAGTGGGTCACTCCCGGTGGCAATCCACAGCGTGCGGCGCAGCCCCAGGGGGGATTGCCGCACCTCAGGCAGGATTGGCAGGTACGCTTGTTGCTCCATCCGGCCCTGGAGGACGCGCACCGGCAGGTCCTAGCGAATCGTAGGCAAGAGGAGCAAGTTGCCATTCCTGCAGCGGCTCCCTTGGCCGTGGGAAACCAGTTGATCACCCGCTCTGCCCACAAGTTGTTGGCGATCGACTTCATCACGGGCAAACGTATCTGGCAGGTCCAGGCCCAAAAAGTACCCGCTGTCGAACTATTACTGGAGGGCGGGCACGACGAGCTGGAGGAAGACTCTCAGGATCCCACCCATGGATTTTCACAACGTGTGTGGGAAGACTATCTCTACAACACCATCAGCAGTGATGGCGAGCGGGTGTTCGCCATTCGAGATTTGCAGATGCCAGGGGCTGAGCGGCGGGAACCGTGGCAAGCGGCCGTCTTGCGGAACGCGACGCCAAAGAATAGCGGGGCGGGTACCAACCGCTTGTGCGCCTACGACCTGGCTACCCAAGGCAAGTTAGTGTGGGAAGTGGACGGAGCGGTAGGTCCAGGAAGTTGGGAGGGGGCGTTTTTTCTGGGGGCTCCGTTGGCGGTGGGGCAGTCGCTGTATGGGCTGGTGGAAGTGTACGGTGAGAAGGCTGTCTACTTGGTCGCACTCGACCGGCACACTGGAGCGCTGCGGTGGCGTCAGCAGTTGGCGCACTTGGAATTGGGCATTCTCGAAGATACCAGCCGGCGCTTGCAGGCGATCATGCCTTCCTACGATGCCGGTATCTTGGTATGTCCGACGGGGGCGGGTGTCGTGGTGGGGATTGATCTTGCCAAACGGGCCTTGGCCTGGGCCTATCGTTATCCCACCCGCAGTCGTCAGGCCATGCTCTCACTCCAGCAGCGCAACCTCCGCGCGGGAATCCCCTGGAACCAAAATCAATGGCTGGATGGGGTCGTCACCCTGGCTCAGGGCCATGTGCTGTTGACCCCTCCCGAGTCGCACGAGTTGCACTGCTTGGATTTAGCCAGCGGCAAATTGTTGTGGAAGCAGCCCCGCGGGTCGGGTTTGCAGTTAGCCGGGGTTGCCGAGGACCACGTCCTGGTGCTGGAAGAATCCGGTGTGAGGGCGGTGAACCTTCACGACGGCCAACCTTGCTGGTCGCCCGCGGCACTTTCCTTTCCTGCCCAAACGTACCCTACGGGACGTGGTTTTATCAGTGACGGCACGTACTATTTGCCGCTGTCCAATGCGGAGATCGTGGCCCTGGATATCCGGCAAGGCAAAATTACCGACCGTGCCGTGTCGCGTGCCGGGGATGTGTTGGGAAATCTGATTTGTCATCAGGGGACTGTCATTTCACAAACGGGCCAGTGTCTCGAGCGGTATGGCCAGGTGGAAATCCTGCGTCAGCAGGCGGAGGAAACCTTGGCCAAACACCCCCGGGACCCGCGTGCCCTCCGCACCCTGGGAGAAATTGACTTCCAGCAAGGCAACCTGGACCGTGCCTTGCAGCGTCTCTCGCAGGCCTACGATCTGCAGCCCCAGGATTTGCTCACCCGGGACGTGCTACGGGCATGTCTGCTGGAGGCCCTCAGCGAAGATTTTGCGACCTACCGTGAGCACCTGCCGCTGCTGGCAGACGTCCAGGGGCCTTCCGATCACGAGCAACTCACGCTGCTGCGGTTGCAAGTCCAAGGCTTGATCGCCCAGGGCGATGTGCTGCAGGCCTTTGGCGTGTGCCAACAAATGGCCCAGCGCTTGCCCGTAAGTTCCGCCTCCCTGGAGCTGGATCGACAGCACCAAGTGACGTGGCCCCGCTGGATTGCAGCGCGTGTGGCTGAGCTCTGGGCGCGGGCGAATGCTGGGCAGCGGGCCCAGCTGGCACGTCGTTTGGAAAGTCAGCTACAGCAGTTCGCCGCCCCGGAGCCGCTGACTTTTTCCAGGTCTATGGTGGCCTGGAAATTTGCGCACCGTTGGCCTTGAAAATTGCCAGCCAGCATCTCGCGGAGGGCCGTCTCTTGGCGGCGCAGCAATTGTTTCTGCAGCTGGCAGCTAACGGCAATGAGGTTGTCCGTCGGGAGGCGACTGCCCGCTGCTCGCAACTGTTGCATCAGGTGGACTTGCCGCGTTTGGCCCGCCCCTTTGACGAGCAATTGGCGACGACCTGGGCCACTGTACCTTGTTGGCAGGACTTGTCGGGGCGCGCGTGTCTGCAGTCCTGGAGTAAAGCGTTTCAGGCGGCCGCGGCCAGTGAAAACCAGGATGACATTTTGCCCCGTAGTGGCTTGCATTGGCCCTATGGGGCCGTGCAGGTCACCGAGGCAGGCGCTGCGCACAGTCACCGCAGGCGAGCTGGCAACCGCCCCTCGTATCTCGAAGTTCGGCTGGAGCACTGCGATGCAATCCTGGGCAGCTGCAACGTGCTGCTGGGGCACCAAAATCGCCAAGTTTGCGTGCGCGATAGCCAAGGAAGAGAATTTTTTCGTACCGATTTGACGCAATCCCTGAGCACACGCAGTTATGGCGGCGTGGTCACCTACGGCGTGGCGCGGGGTAATTTGCTCTTGATTTCCTCCGGTCAGCAAATTCTAGCCGTGGACACCTTGGCTCCGTCGAATTCGGAGCGCACAGAGCCCACCAGCGACATGCGGGTGCTCTGGCGGAGACGGGTTGGTGGCGACCACCGGCGGGGTTACGTGGTGCATGCCCAGCGGCGGGATGGGGACCGTCCGGGTTCGTATCGTGCCCCCCGCGCACAGCATGATGGGCGCTGGCTGGGAGTGATCGGTCCGGTCACGTCGCGCAGTTGCGTGCTGCAGGATGCGAACGGGATTGTGTGTGTCGATCCGCTCCGTGGGGACTTGCTCTGGAAACGCTCGGACGTGCCGGTAGGTTGCGACTTATTTGGCGATGCGGAGGTGGTGTTGGTGGTCGAGCCTCGGTCCACCTCGGCACGGATGTTGAGTACGGTCGATGGCAGGACCTTGGGCAGGACCACCGTACCTCGTTGGCGGGAACGCCTGGCGACTCGCGGTCGCACGGTGATTCGCTGGCGGAAGACGGAGAATTGGTCGTATGAACTGTCGTCTCAAGATGCCGTAACCGGGGAGGTGCATTGGCAGCAGATTTTCGATCGGTCCTCCGTGGTGGATATCGCGGAGTCTCGTTTTGTGGCCATTGCCAACCCGCATGGCCAGCGGGTGGTCATCGACGCCGAAACTGGCCAGCGGCTGGTCGATGCCACGGTTTCCAGCTGCGATTCCTTGCAGGCCGTGCACCTGCTGGCCGGGTCCGATCATTTCACCATGGCCGTGCAGTACCATCACCTCGGAACAGGGTTGGGTCAGAACCGGGAGCGGGCCTCACGTGTTGCTTTGTTCAATGCTTATGATTACGTGGCCCTGGATGGTCAACTGAGTGTGTTTGACCGCCGCACCGGGCGGGCCCTGTTCGCTCGGCCTGCTACCGTGCGGCAACAGGCTTTCATGCTGGCACAGCCCGTGGACTTGCCGGTGATTGCCTGCGCGGGGAATTTGCCGCGGCAGACCAATAAAGGCAGCGGCCAAAAGATGCGTTTGCTGCTGTTGGAAAAGACCTCGGGGCGGCAGCTGTACGCTAGTGATGAGCTGGATACGTCGGTGAATCATTTTTCCCTGTACGTTGCTCCTCCTCCCGGGGCGGTTGGCGATAGCCACCAGAGCAACGTGGTGGTGGCGGAGATGTTGAAGCAACAAGTCCGCTTGCAATTCACCCCCCTGCCCCGCGCCCCAGAACCGCCTGCCTTGGCCACCGTGACCGCAGGACAACAACCGTCCAGCCAAGGACTGCAGGGTATTTTGATGAAGAGGATTTTGGGGCGCTAGGGACTGGGGGCTAGGGGCTAGGGGCTAGGGACTAGGGGCTGGGGACAACTAGGTAGGTTTGCCAGTGGTGTCATTCCCGCGCAGGCGGGAATCTAGTGGATGGGCTGTGGGAGGTGTGGAACCCCGGCGAGGGGTGTCATTCCCGCGCAGGCGGGAATCTAGTGGCCGGCGCGGTTGGTCTGGATTCCCGCCTGCGCGGGAATGACGTGAGAGAGGGGCGGGAATGACGTGAGAGTGGGGCGGGAATGACGTGAGAGAGCGGATGCAGAAGTTGTGGAGCGTTAACGCGTGAGCAGGGAGTGGTAGGTGCTGGTTTTTTTTAGACAATGGCTTGCAGGGCGACATGGCCGCCAATCACAGCGAGCGCGACGTTGTTTTGTGCTGGGGCTCTGGGCTGTGGGCTGTTGGTTGTGCCCGCTGCAGGCGGCTAGCCTGGATCACCGGGCCCATGTTGTGGTGACGCAGGGACTGGACTGGTTGGCCTCCCAGCAGCACAAGCTGGGGCACTGGACCGCCCAAGGGCGTTACCCGTCGGCGATGACCTCCTTGGCCGGCCTGGCCTTTTTGTGCGAAGGTTCGACAACCACGCAGGGCAAATATGCAGCTCAGATCCGCCGGGCGGTCGATTTCCTCACCCGGCGCAGCCGTGCCAACGGTTTGATTGGGGACAAAGACGATGAGCGTTACACGTACGGGCATGGATTTGCCATGTTATTTCTGTCCCAAGTGTTGGGTGAGGAGGAAGACCTGCAGCGACGGGAAGAGCTCATTCGCGTGCTCACCAAGGCCGTTGAGTTTACTGGCCGTGCTCAAACCCGGGCGGGGGGGTGGGGGTATGTGAGTGCCCGGGATGGCAATGGATTTGACGAAGGCTCAACCACCATCACGCAAGTCCAGGGTCTCCGCGGCTGCCGGAATGCGGGCATTCCCGTTCCTCGGGAAATCATTGAGAAGGCCATCCATTACATCCACCAATGCACCAACAAGACCGATGGAGGCGTGCAATACAGCTCCAAAGGTGGGGGAAGTCGACCTGCCATCACCGCGGCGGCAATTGCCTGTCTCTACAATGCCGGCGAGTACGACGACGAGTATGTGCCCCAGATGCTCAAGTACTGCCAGCAGCAGTTGCGGCTTTCCAACAGCAAGAGCTTTGGGCATTGGCATTACGCGCATTTCTACTATGCTCAGGTGAAGTACCGAGAAGGCAATCCGTCCTGGGATGAGTACCTGACCGAGATACGCCAAAAACTTTTAAGAGAAGCAGTGCCACTCCAAATTGGAGACACCACGGTCTCGGTATGGAAAGAAGGTTTTATAGGTCCCGTGTACACGACGTCTCTCAACCTGATCATCCTCCAGCTAGAAAACGCCTACCTACCAATTTACCAAAGGTAACCCCCCCTAACCCCTAACCCCTAACCCCTAACCCCTAGCCCCTAGCCCCTAGCCTCTGAGACAACTTCCAT
>CAMYJY010000234.1 GCA_947258835.1 uncultured Pirellulales bacterium | reverse complement strand
TTAGGGATTAGGGATTAGGGATTAGGGATTAGGGATTAGGGATTAGGGATTAGGGGTTAGGGGTTAGGGGTTAGGGGTTAGGGGTTAGGCTGCGAGGCGGGGGGGTGGGGCTGTTTTTCTGTTTTGCGCTGCGATGTCGATCGTGCGGCTGAGACCGTGGTGGTCCGCGCCGCGGAGGACGGCGACGCCCCAGTTCTGCAACTCGTATTTGCCTCCGTTGTAGACGGAACGGTATTTTTCTTTGTTGGTGTACACGGGCACGTTGGTTGGAATCACCCTGGCGTTGAAGGCCAAACGATGGCGATCGGTCGTGTTGGCCGGCGAACCGTGAATGCAACGCTCCGTAAAGATCACAAACTGACCGGCCTCCACCGGTAAGGTCACAATCTGACTGGAATCCCGGTCAAACTCCAAGGAGAACTGGGCGTTATAAAAACCCTCTTCCCCTCCAAACTTGATGGTGCGAATGTGGTCGTGCGTGCCGCGCACAAACTGCAAACAGCCATTGGCAGGCGTGGCATCATCCACGGCTACCCACACGGTGAGCTGAAAGATGTCTTGGCGGTCTGGCGGGAAAATGGCTGGGTCGAGATAGTCCTCGACCATGAAGGTGCTAGCCTGATGAAACTGAATGGCCGGTGCTTGAGGGCCCTTGTAAAAAATCTGCGAACGCCAACACAACAGATCGGGGCCTAGCAGTTGGGCGAGACGCTCCGTGATGGCCGGATGTTGGAGGTAATCCCACAGCCGCGGCATTTCCAGGTGCCGATCCCGTGGGGTGCAAAAACCGTAGGTTTTGGATCTGGTATTCTCGATGGCCAACAGATCCTGGCGGAAATCGCGCATTTCTTCTCGTGGAAAGGCCGTGAACGGCCCCAAAAAACCGTCTGCATAAAACTGCCGGATTTGATCCGGCGAAAGTTGATGCTCGGGCTCCACCAAAACCTGCGGCTCACACGAACTCGGCATCCGAAACTCACAAGGCTGGTCGATGTAGGCGCGGGTGATACCGGAGCGGATCAGCATCCAAAACATGGCGTAATTCCAATGCGTCACTATGGAACGTACCGCCCGCGGCAAGATCCTCGTGGGCAAGTGCAGAACCTTATAGGCCAGGAGGAGGGTTAGACAGGGTAAGATCAGCAGACGCTGCCACCAGGGTCGCAATTTGGGATGAAGATTCATAATTATAATTAAAATGAAAGTAGGTGCGCTTGGTGCTGGCCAGTTTGGGCCGAAAAAGCCCACTCCATCCGCCACTCAACCAGGTTTCTTGGTGAGCCGCCGCGGTGCGGAAAGGGGGCTGTTTTCTCGGGCTGTACCGGCTTCATGGAGGCTTCGTTTTCAGTTTGAGTTCACAATATGAGGGTTATCGGACTTGGGGTGGGGGGAAGATCAACGATTTCATGCCTGCCCTGGATGCTGCTGGATGCTGGCAGGGTCTCAGGTTGGCCTTTTCTGCCGGAATTGCTAGCAGATTTTTGGTCTGCTAGCTGCCGTGGTAGAATCGGCGGGCTGGATATTTCTATGTCTTTAGTAAGGGATGGCCCGTCGTGTGTGCTCGCCCCTCGCAGCCGCCACCTGACCCCCACGATTCCAGAGTGCGTGTCGACGCGGCCGCACAGCCCCCTGCTTTTCACACGCAGGCGATGAGCGGGGTGGAAAAACAAGCGGTCGAGACATTGTCGTGGGAAGTCTCCGCCGACAGTCAACTGCCGGTCCAAAACTTAACGCCGCTTGAGAATCGAACGCAGGTCAGCAAGAGCACGGAGGTCAAGGCACCCGACGCGCAAGGAGATGCGGAACGGAAACTGGAGGGATCCCCGTCTCTGACCACCTCTCCTGCTGCGGCAGGTACTCTGCCGGCTCAGCACCGCCCGCGTCCTACACGGTCTGTCCGGCGGCAGGGGGAGATGCCCACGGCACCGATGGTCGCCGCACACCCCGTAGTGCCTGGCGAGCAGCCGCCTCGGTCGACCCGCCGGGGTTGGCCTGCGTCCACCATCAGCTTGGCTGTGCACGCCTTGATCCTCGTGCTATTGAGTGTTTTCACCCTCGGCCTGCCGCTACGGCAGCCTGCCGTCGATCTTTCGTGGACCACTGTTTCCTATCCAGACGTGGAAGACTTTCAGGATCTGCAAATTGACCCTAGTGAAACCCTGGATACCTGCGAAGAGCAGATGTTGCCCGCAGTGGTAGAGGAAATACTGGAAGTCGGCGGGGCGGCAGAGCTTCCTGTCGCTACGATGCTGGCCACTCCGACCGGTGCCGCCGCGGAGCAGGCGGATCCTGGTGACGGGGGCCATTTGTTGGGCACGGACGAAGGTGCAGCGGGGGCTGCTGAAACAAGGCCCACGGGGGCGGCCTCGGCCAGCTTTTTTGGAACCAAGGTCCAGGGGAAACGGATTGTCTACGTACTGGATAATTCGGGTGGCATGCGGCAAGGAGAATTGGAAACGCTGCAGGCAGAGCTGCTTCGCAGTGTGGACGGACTCACGTCGCGGCAGTTGTTTTACATTATCTTCTACAGTGACGCCCTGTATCCCCTCTTTTTTCCCACCGCCCCCAGGAATTTTGTCCGCGCGACCGAAAAAAACAAGCGGCGGCTCCGCCAGTGGCTGGACTCGGTGGAATTTTGTTTGGGTAATGTGGTCGACGAAGCCGTCGCGGCGGCCCTGTCGATTCATCCGGATGCGATTTATTTGCTGACCGATGGAGATCTGGATGGCACCCGAGACCAGCGCCGGCTGCGGTTCTTGTTGACGGGCACCGGAAAAAAAGTGCCCATCCATACGGTGGGGATGGGAACGGGGGAGACAGGCCCTGCCGCCACCAAGCTCCAGCAGGTGGCCGCCGCCAACGGCGGCACTTTTCGCCAACGGCGGCACTTTTCGCGCGGTCACTGTGTCCACCGCCGCCAAGGAGAAGGCCCAAGAGCAACAGCGGCCCTACCGCCGCAGCGGTCAGCCCGGGCCGGTCTGGGGACGGTCCTTTGCGCGCTAACCCCGGGTGCTCGTGTTGGTCGATTGACAGCGGCGGTTCCGGAAGCGATCTTGGTACCTCAAACTGAAAACGAGGCCTCCATGAAGCCGGTACAGTCCGGGAAAACAGCCTCCGTTTCCGCACCGCGGCGGCTCGCCAAGAAACCCGGTTGAGAGGCCGGATGGAGTGGGCTTTTCCGGCCCAAACCGGCCAGCACCAGGCATACCTATTTTCACTTTGAGTTCATACCGTCTTTGTCCTCCAGCGCGAGCTCCATGAAACGCATTCTCGTATTTCAGCACGTACCCCACGAAATCCTGGGAACCCTAGACCCGCAATTAAAGGCTGCCGGCTTCCGGATCCGCTACGTCAATTTTGGTCGGACTCCCGACGCGCAACCCGAAGTGCAAAAATATGACGGTTTGATCGTGCTGGGCGGGCCAATGTGCGTGGGCCAGAGTGAACAGTATCCCCACTTGGGCACGGAAATTGCCGCGATTCAGGAGGCGATCAAGCAACGCTTGCCCGTCCTGGGGATCTGCCTCGGGGCCCAGCTCATCGCCGCTGCCTTGGGGGCGCGCGTGGTCAAAAATCCGGTGCGGGAAATCGGCTGGTATGACGTGACCCCCACACCCGCGGGCGAGCAAGACCCGCTGTTTCAATGTTTTCAAGGCATCGAAAAAATCTTTCAGTGGCATGGTGATACGTTCGATATTCCACCCGCCGCGGTGCACCTGGCAACGTCGCCCGACTGTGCCCATCAAGCCTTTCGCTATGGCGATCGTACCTATGGACTGCAGTTTCACTTGGAAGTGGACGCGGCGCTGATTCAGCGGTGGCTGGCAACGCCGGTACACGTCCGCGAGCTCGAGGAGCTGCACGACGATCGCATGGGCAAACGCAGAATTCTTGCCGATACATCTCAATTCATCGACCGCAGTACGGCGCTGGGGGAGCAACTGTTCGGTGAGTTTATTCGGTTGTACAGCCCCAGCCCGCGGAGGCAGACCCTGCCCTCAAGGTGACCGGCCTGTGGCTAGGTACTCCTCCACAGCATGGACTCAAAATAAGTGGCCCCGGAGCTTGTTTGCTGAAAATTTTGAACCACGACGAAACAACGGAAACAACGTTCACCACGAATCGACAAACGAATAATAACTCTCTGTTCGTTGTTGCGTTGTTTCGTTGTGGTTCCTTTGCTGCCGCAGGAATGGCTGAGAAAAGAGTGAATAGCTGTTGGTGCACGCAGGCGGTTGCCCATGTTCAGCGCCCGGGAGAACCGACTCCGTCCCCAATGCGGGCTACAAAGTCGCGCAATTCCTGGTAGTACTCGTCCGGTGGGCCGTCATTGTGTCCCAGTCCGTCGAAGGCCAGAAAACGTTTGTCTGCAGCAGCCGCGGCATGGAAGAGCCGTTGGCCATGGTCCAGCGGTATCAACGTGTCGGCCGTGCCGTGGCTTTGTAGCAAGGCACCCTGGTAGTCGACGATTTTGGCCACGGAGTCCAGTCGGGTCCGCATCAGCCAGCGAACAGGGGCCCACCAGTGCAACCGCGAGGCCACATCCGGCAGAGTGGTGAAGGTGTTTTCCAGGATCAATCCCGGGCTTTGTTGCCGTGTCGCTACATCCACCGCAACGGCCCCGCCGATCGAACGTCCCATGACCACGACTTGCCGCGTCGCCGGGCCAGCTCGCTGGCAGAGCCACGCATGGGCCGCCACACCGTCGGCTAGGATCCCCGCTTCGTGGGGTGAGCCCGCGCTCCGTCCGTAGCCTCGATAATCAAAGGCAAAGACCGCGACATCCAGGGTCCTCCGCAGCTTTTCCAGCCGACGGGCCGTGTCCGCCACGTGTTCGCCATTGCCATGGCAGTACAGCAGATAGGCCTGGGGCCGCGGGTGCTTGAGATACCAGCCATGCAGTGCCGTACCGTCGGCCGCCGCGAAGTCGACATCTTCCACCGCCAGCCAATCCGGATCCCAATCTCCACTGGGGTAGCGCGGGGCGGGAAAGATGAGCTTGTTTTCCAGTAAAGACAACATGACGGGTTCCAGTATACGAATTTGAGGAGACTCAGGGGAGAGGAAGAGGCTGTCCCGGCACGGCCTGCCCCTTTTCCAGATTTTCCGCTTTCGATCCCTGTCGGTGCGTAGTTCGTAAAGGGGGTAGGGGGTATATTAACAGTTCGGCTTGATGACTTTGCGACTCCCCAAATTTTCCATAGGAAGAGGCCCCGTGCCACCACAACCTACCCCCGCGTATCCCGTGACGATTGGCCCCTACCAGTGCGGTCGGCAGCAGCCCTTGCTCTGGATTGCCGGTCCCTGCGTGCTGGAAACCGCACGACAAGCCCGCGAGATTGCCGACGAGTTGGCTCGCATTGCCCACCACACGGGTGTGCAGTTGGTATTTAAGGCCTCGTTCGATAAGGCCAATCGTACCAGCAGCCACGCCTACCGTGGGCCCGGGTTGCAGGCCGGCCTGGACATCCTGGCCGCGGTGGCTCGGGACACGGGATTGCCTGTCACCACCGACATCCATGAGCCCTCCCAAGCCGCAGCGGCCGGTGAGGTTTGCGAGTTGTTGCAGATTCCCGCCTTTTTGGCCAGGCAAACCGATTTGTTGGTGGCCGCCGCCCAGACGGGCCGGGCAGTCAACGTGAAGAAGGCCCAGTTCATGTCGCCAGCAGACATGCAGTATGTGGTCGAAAAGCTGACCACTGCCGGATGCCACAATATTTTGTTGTGCGAACGAGGAACCTTTTTTGGCTACGGGCGGCTGGTGAATGATATGCGGTCCATCCCCCAAATGCAGGAGCACGGCGTTCCCGTGGTGTTTGATGCTACCCATAGCGTGCAAGAGCCCGGAGGATTGGGTGGCGCTACCGGAGGAAATCGGTCGATGGTGGAGCCGCTAGCTAGCGCCGCCATGGCCTTGGGTGCGGAGGGGCTGTTTACAGAAACCCATCCCGATCCAGACCAGTCACCCAGTGACGGTGCCAATATGATTCCCCTCGGCGAACTGGAGCAGGTCCTGCGTCGCCTGCTGGCCATCCGTCAGGTGATTTGTGCCAGGACAAAAAGCCCTGGTGACTAGTGCTGCAGTTTCTGAAAAAACGGCCGGAGGCCGTTCTTTCAGAAGTAAATTGATCTGAACCAAAGCAGGAAGTGCAAACTAGACGAAATACCTCAAACTGAAAACGAGGCCTCCATGAAGCCGGTACAGCCCGAGAAAACAGCCCCCCTTCCCGTACCGCGGCGGCTCACCAAGAAACCTAGTTGAGAGGCGGATGGAGTGGGCTTTTCCGGCCCAAACTGGCCAGTACCAAGCGTACCTATTTTCACTTTAAG